>JASLKI010000001.1 GCA_030747575.1 Verrucomicrobiota bacterium
ATCTCCGCCAGCGAGCCGGAGGCCAGCAGTTTGCCCCGACAAATGAACAGGATGCGATCGGCCAACTGATCCATCTCGTGCAAAATGTGGCTCGACACCAACACCGCCTTGCCCTGCGCGGCCAAGCTGCGGAACAACTCGTTCAACTCCTCGCAGCCGACTGGGTCCACGCCGTTGAGCGGCTCGTCGAGCACGAGCAAATCGGGGTCGTGCACCAGCGCTTGGCCAAGCTTAATGCGTTGCCGCATGCCTTTCGAGTAGGTACGCACCGGACGATCGGCGCGCTTGGCCATGCCGACCGTCTCGAGCACCGACTCGGCACGCCGCCGCGCCTCGGCCCCGGTGAACCCTCGCAGTCCGGCCGTCACGCGCATCAACTTCCGCCCCGACAACTCATCCCACGTCGCGTCGCCAAATGGACACAGCCCGATGTGATCTTTCGCCCTGGCCGACCAGGCGTCCCGGCCGCACACGTCGATCCCGCCCAAGCTTGGCTTGATCTGGCCTGTGAGCAACCGCAGCAACGTCGTTTTGCCCGCGCCGTTTGGCCCGACCAAGCCAGTGATGCCGGAGCCGATCTCGAGGCTCACGCCGTTGAGCGCCATCACCGGACCGAACCACTTGGACACATTTCGCATCTCAGCCAGCGCAGTCGTCACTCTGGATTCGGTGTTCATGACTGGTGCCGCAATTGGCGAATGCGAAACACGATCGCGATAAATGAGAGGAGGCAAACGGCGACGATCACCGCCGCCGCTTCCGACATTTGCGCGACGTCAGGGGAGCGCACCGCCGCCTCGCCAAAACAGCGGCTGCCAACCGCGTAAATATCGCGCCAAAGATTCAGCAACCGCCATTGCCGGTCGTCGAATACCTTGCTCAAAATCTCGCTGAGCACAGGCAGAAAAAAGAACAGACAAGCCCACGACATCACGAGCGGCACCGGCCGGGGCATCCACGACACGAGCGCGAACAACAGGAGCCCAAGCGTCACGGCGATCAGCCCGCCGTAGCCGAGGATGCCAAAAGCGATGTTGTAGTTTTCGCCGAAATATTTTGCCGTGTCGCCAAGCATTCCCTGCTCGAGAAACAGCACCAGAGCCGGGAGCGTTGTCGTCAGGCTGACGAGCAAACCGATAGCCAGCAACTTGCCACCCGCGTAGTGCAGCACGTTGATTCGGCGCGACAGATAAAACGTCAGCCCGCCCCGGAGATGGTCGTTGCCTGCCAGCACCGAGCCAGCGAACGCCAACAAAATCATTGTCACCGTGCCCTGCGTCAGCATGAAGTTGAGAAATGTTTTCCCCGTGCCGGCCAAGTCCGGGAGCATCACCGAGAGCATTTTACCTATCTCCGGCTGCTGCGCCTTCAATGTCGCCAGCAGATAAATCGCGCCGAACACGAACAGGAAATTCAACAGCGCAAAACCCAGCATCAACCAAAACAATTTGCGGCGAAACACCAGCCGCAACGCCGTGAACGCGATCGGCCAAATAGCCAGCCAAGCCGCTCGCGGCCGCTCTATCCAGTCTGTCGCCGATGAGTCGTTCACGATGCCACCACCCCGCTTTCGTCCCGATTGGCCAAGCCGATGACCGGCGGCGCGGCGCTCTCCATGCCGACGAGTCGGCGGTACACCGTTCGCAAATCCATCTCCTCCGGCTCGAGGCCGGTCAGCGTCACGCCGCACTCGCGGGCGAGTTGAAAAAAACGCTGCGTCGGCCACTGCTCCGACACCACCGCGCGCGCTTGGGCAAGCTCATCGCCGGGAGTAGCCTCCGCGCCTTCCCGCTGCAGTGCGGCGAGGAAGTCACGGTCGGCTGCGGCGCCGCCGGTTTTCCATCGGAGCAGAAAAGCGTGTGGTTGGCCGGCGAGCAACTCGTCGAGTGTGCCCGACGCCGCTACGGCGCCTTTCTCCAAAATGATCGCGTGATGGCAAACCCGCTCGATATCGCCGAGCAGATGTGTGGACAACACCAGCGACTTGCCCGGCCGCCGCGCGAGCGACTTAAGCAGCGAGAGCATCGCCGTGCGGCCGTCGGGGTCCAGCCCCGAGGTCGGCTCGTCGAGCAGCAACAAATCCGGATCGTGCACCAGCGTCGCTGCTAGTTTGATGCGCTGTACCATGCCAGCAGAGTAATTCTCCAGCCGGCGGTAGCGCGCCTCCTCGAGGCCAAGCTGCGAGAGAATCTCATGCGCCTGCCGCAACGCCTGCTTGCGCGGCATGCCGTTGAGTTCGCCGGCCAACGCGACGAACTCGATGCCGTTGAGTCCCGGCACGACGCCTTCGCGCTCCGGCATGTAGCCGATGCGGCCGCGCAAGCCGACGCCGTTTTTCACGACGTCCGCGCCGAACACCCGCGCCTTGCCGGCGGTGTGCCGCACGAGGCCGAGCAGAATTTTGATCAGCGTCGATTTGCCCGCGCCGTTTTGCCCGACCAAACCGATCGCCCCCGGTTCGACCGACAGCGACAAGTCGTCCAGCGCCAGTACGGAACCGTACCGGTGAGTCAGGGATTTAATCTCGAAAAGTGATGCCACGAACCGTAGTGATACAATCGCCCGTCGGGGAAGTTACGTTGCCGTTTCTCCGCGCGCCATGTTTTCCAGCCAGTCGCAAGTCGGGCGCAGCACCTGTCCCCAGCGAAAATCGAACGACCGCTCCCACGCAGCCGTGCGCATCATGTCATACTTTTTGGGGTCGTTGGCCAAGCCGGTGATGGTCTTGGCCAGGCTCTCCGGCGTCTCGGCTTCGCTGACCAAGCCGGTCTGCCCGTGCACGGTCGAGTCCACCAATCCGCCGACCGGATAGACCACCGCCGGCGTTCCCATCGCGTTGGCTTCGATCACATTGAGCCCCCAGCCTTCGCGCATCGATGTGTGCAGCAGCAGGTGCGCCTTTTGCAGTTCTACATTTTTTTCCGCATCGTCGAGCCGGCCGGCGAACCTCACGGCATCCGACAGGCCAAGCTCGTTAACCTGCGCCTCGAGCCGCCATTGGTCCTGTCCCCAGCCGATGATGGTCAGCTCCGCGTCGCAACCCTGTTCGCAGAGCAACGCGAGCGCCCGCACCACGTGATCAACCCGCTTGTTCGGGGCCAAACGCGCAAGTGCAATTAGGCGCAGCGGCTTGGCTAAAGGCTTGGCCGGGAGAGTCGGCATCGGCTCGGTGTCGGTGCCGTTTGGCCAGACGCGAACATCGCGCACGCCGTGGCTGAGCAACTGCTGACGGGTCGATTCGGACACCGTCCAAAACGGAACACCGGCGTAAAGCCGCTGGAAAAACCGTTCCTGCGCCTGGCCAATCGTGCTGGTTGGCCAGCGATAAAACGCGCGCCAAATCGGTCCGAGTACTTCGTGAATGTAAGCGACGTATTTCGTGCCGGACCACCAATGTGCGAACCACGGGAGGCCGTGGTGCTGGTCGATTAGCAAGTCAAAAGGTCCGTGATCGCGACAGCACCGGCACGCGTGCAAAATGGACGTGCCGCGCCCACCTCCCCGGATGATCCGGATGCCGTCGATCGTCGTCTCGCGCTCGGCACCGTCGAAGTGGTTTGCGAACCAGACAACCTCGTGCCCGCGTCGCACTAACTCCGCCATGTGCCTCAGCGTGACCCGTTCCGCGCCGCCGGCGAGGGGGTTCTCCGTGTCGCGCCAGTTCAGCATGAGAAAGCGCAACGGCTTCATTCGGGCAACCCTCCAAACTGAGCAATCATCACGGCGTTGCCGTACGGAAACGGCCGGCCGTACTCGCAGGCCAAGGCGGCTCCAGCATCCACGGTTTGCCAAGCCAGGCGGCCGGTGCGCTTGAGAAATATCGCGCGGTCGCAGCCGAGTTTCCCGTCGGCGATCATGAGGTCGAGCGCCGGGTTGTAGCCAAGCGGCAACGTCAGCACCAGCTGTCCGCCCGCAGTCAGCAACCCCCGGCAGATCGTGATGGCTTGGCTGATTTTTTCGCCGCTTTCGCCGTTCGCCTCGTCGTCGTATCCGATGTGTTCAAAGGTCGAGACGGATAGAATCAAATCGAACCGTTCCGTCGGCGAGTAGTCAGCAATGTCCTCGTTGATAATGCCAGGGCCGCGTTCGTACTTGTCGAGAACCGTATGCGCGGTGTCGAGGTAGTGCGGCGTGACGTTGCCGACCTCGAGCACACGTTTGCCGGCGAACCGCTCGATAAATTCTTGGGCAATTGGCACCTCCACGGCACGCTCGGTGGCCCACGTCATGTTGTAGCGGTGATAAAACAGCGGCAGCGATTTGTCCTCAAACACAAACTCCGCCCTGGCCAGGCACGGAATGATCAGTGGCGCGAACGCGCACCGCAACGGCTTGAGAAACAACTCAGCCGCGCCGAAACGGCGCACAAACCAAGCAACCTTGCCGAGCCGGCTGTTGTAAAGGTGCGATCCCATTCGTCGCCCAGCCTAGGCTGGCCGCGTCGCGGTGGCCAGCAGCGTCTCGAAGTGCGGCTCCTCCTCCTCACGTGACACGACGCTGATGTCGACCTGCGCGAAGCCGACCGACTCGAGCCACTGGTGCAGTTCGCTCTCGGCGAACCCCAGCCAGTGGTCGCCGAACAATTCGCGCGCCTTGTCGAACTTGTGCGCGACGAGGTCGAGAATCATCAGCTGGCCGCCGGGCTTGATGATGCGAAACGCGCTCTCGATGGCTTTCGCCGGTTCACCCGCATGATGCAGCGCCTGGCTCAGGATCGCGAGGTCCACCGACGCGTCGTCGATCGGCGGATGCTGCAAGTCGCCCTGCCGGAACTCGAGGTTGGCCAGGCCGTTTCGCCCCACCTTGGCCTTACCGAACTTGACGATCTCCGCCGAGTTATCCACCGCGATGACGCGTTTGCATTTGCGCGCGAGCAACTCGCTCAACAACCCCTCGCCAGAGCCGAGGTCCGCGACGACAATCTCCGGCACGAGCCGAAGCAGCAGTTGGCCAAACGCCTGCCACGAGCGGCCCGGCCCGTACACGCTGTCGAACCGGCCGGCGACTCGGTTGAAATAAACGAGGTCCTGATTATCGCGCCGCTCGAGGATGCGCTTCAGGTTCACGAGGTCGGACGCGTGCTCCGGGATTTCTCCTGCCCCGGCGGCCGCCAACTCCACCAGCTTGCTGCTGTCCGCGCCGTTGTCACGGGCGACGCGGTAGTAAGCGTTTTTGCCGTCACGACTCGACTCAACGAGGCCAGCCTCCTGCATCTGGCCAAGGTGCATCGATATGCCGGACTGCCGCATGTTCGTGATCTCGGTCAACTCCCGCACCGTCAACTCGCTCTTGTTGAGCAGCGCCAACAGCCGCACCCGGGACGGGGCGGAGAGGGCGCGAAGTGACTTGAGTGTGGAGGCCATTGACGATTCTCGCTGGCCGCAGACGGTTACACCACGGGGCCCGGTTTTCAAGTCAGCCGTTGAGCGACTCGGCCGCCTTGGCCAAACTGTCGCAGTCAGCGATGTTCAGCATCTCGATATCCCGATCGATCCGCCGCATGAAACCACTCAGCGCCTTGCCCGGGCCAAGCTCGATGAATCGCGTGATGCCGTCGGCGATCATCTCGCGTATGCACGCCTCCCATTTCACCGGCGAGGTGACCTGATCGACCATCGTGTCGGCGATCGTGCCAGCGGCGGCGTGCGCCTGGCCGGTGACGTTGCTGTAAACCGGCACCAATGGCTCGCGCAACTCGACCTTGTCCAAGGCCTCAGCCAAGCCGCCCTGCGCCGGTTGCATCAACGGCGAGTGATACGCTCCGGCGACCGGCAACGGAATGGCGCGCTTGGCCCCGGCGACTTTCGCGGCGTCGCAGGCGGCTTCCATTTTGTCGGCGTCGCCGGAGATGACAATTTGGCCGGGGCAATTGATATTGGCCAAGCTCACGCCGGCCTGGCCGCAAACGTCGCGCACCGCCTCCTCGTCGAGACCGACGATCGCCGCCATACCGCCGGCGCTGGTCTCGCAGGCGTGCTGCATCACCTCGCCCCGGCGGCGCACCACGCGAAGCCCGTCCTCAAAGCCAAGCGCATCGGCCGCAGCCAGTGCGGTGAACTCGCCCAGCGACAAGCCGGCCGTCGCGTCGAACGCCAGCGACGGCGAATGCTCACGGAGCAGTTGAAGCGCAACCCAGCCGACGAGATAAATCGCCGGTTGCGCGTGCTCGGTGCGCACCAATTCCTCCTCCGGCCCGGAAAAACAAATCCCACTCAAGGCATAGCCCAGCGCCTCGTCGGCTTGGGTGAACAACGCCTTGGCCGTGGGATGCGACTCCGCCAGATCCCGCCCCATCCCGACAACCTGAGCCCCCTGCCCGGCAAACAGCAATGCAGTCTTCGCCATGCCCCGAAGGTTAACAGCATGGGATAAAAGTGTGGAGGAAGAACCGCTGGGACTACTCGATCGAGGGCAATTTTGTGAGGTAACTTTGGTGCGTTCGGGAGGCGATGCTATTTGTGGCGGATTCTGATCCACCAGCGGCGCGCAGCACTTCGGCGATTCCTCTGTTGGCGGTCAAATCCAGCGGGGTGCCGTACTCGCAGACTTGATTGAGTCGGGCGCCGTGGGCGATCAGGAATTTCGTCACGGCGGGGTCTTCGCGCTTAGCCGCGTTGTGCAGGGCGCTGCGGCCGTACTGGTTTCCGGTTGGTACATCCGCGCCGGCCTCGACAAGCAATTCGAGCACCGGCAGGCTGGCAAACTCCGCGGCGGCGATCAGCGGCGTGGAGCCTCGGCAATCGCGTGCGTTCACATCCGCGCCCTTGGCCAGAAGCAATCGCACGACCTCAAGCCGGTCTTCGTCGGCGGCCCGATGCAGCGGGGTTCGGCCAAACTGGTTTCGCCAATTCGGATCCGCGCCCTTGGCCAAGAGCAGTCGGGCGACCGCCAAGTCCGAACTGGAAACTGCCTCGTAAAGCAGCGAGTTACCGGCGGTATTGGTGGAATCGGTCGAGCCTGACCCGCCCAGGTTTTTCGCTACTGCAGCCACGTCGCCCTGCTCAACCGCCTGCCAAATCGTGGCATCCACCTCGCCGGTTTGACTGGCACCGCAGCCAGCCAAGGCCACTGCCGTGGCAGTGACCAGGAGTCGTTGAAGTTGCGAGGCAGACATGTTTCGACGAAGGCTAATCCAAGGGCTTGATGGGGTAAAACTCGGAGGGAGTGTGTTCGCGGGTCATTATTTTTTTCAGCCGTGCCACGACCTTGGGATTATTGGCGGCGACGTTGTTTGATTCGCTGATGTCGGCCTTCAGGTCGTACAACTCGATCCTGAGCGGGGTTTTGTTGTTTTTACGGAGGATGTTTTGGCGGACGGCTTTCCAGCGTCCGGCCCACACGGCCTGCTGCCCGCCGTAGCCGGAGAATTCGCGGTAGAGGAACTTGCGCGGCCGCTGCTTTTTACCGAGCAGCGTGTTTGCGATGCTGATGCCGTCGATGCCTTCAGGCGCGGTGGTTTTTTCGCCGATCAAATCGAGCAGCGTTGGCATCCAGTCCTCAAAGCCGGTCACGACGCCGGAGGTGCTGCCGGCCTTTATTTTGCCGGGCCAACGGACGATGAGCGGCACGCGCACGCCACCCTCGTACAGCGACCCCTTGAGGCCGCGCAACGGCTTGACGCTCTCGAAGAAGTCGTAGTCCACCTCGGCCTTTAAGTGCGTGGTGCCGTTGTCGGATGTGAACACGACGATCGTGTTTTCGGCGAGGCCAAGCTCGTTGACGAGGTCGAGCACTCGGCCGATGTAGCGATCCATCCGCGTGATCATCGCGGCGTAGGCGGCGCGCGGGGTGAAGTGCGGGGTGTAGCCGTAGCCCTTGGCCCGGGTGAATGGCGGGTCGTCCCACTTCTGCGCGAGGTACGGTTCGAGTTCCTCGTCCGGCACGTGCAGCGCGACGTGCGGGATGACGGTCGGGTAGTAGAGGAAAAACGGCTTGTCGCGGTTTTTGCGGAGGAACGCCAGCGCCTGTTCGTTGATGCGGTCCGGCGCGTAGTCCTGTCCCTTAAAAATGTCGTAGCTGCGCGGGTCGGCCGGGTCGGCATCCCCGGGCAGCGACGCGTGGCCCGGCACCGGCGGGTTGTTGTTCAGCGGAATGCGCTTGAGGTTGCTCCAGAGATAATTCGGATAATAGCTGTGCGCGTGGCGCTGGCAGTTGTAGCCAAAAAACCGGTCGAAGCCCTGGTTGATCGGATCGCCCTCCGAGCCGGGAAAACCGAGTCCCCATTTGCCAAACGCGCCGGTACCGTAGCCGTGGCTGCGCAGCAACTCGGCGATGGTCTGCTCCGCCTTGGGGATGGGCCGCTGGCCTTCCGGCTTCACTTCCCCGTTGTTGCGAACGAAGGCGTGCCCAGGGTGCTTGCCAGTGATGAACACGCAGCGCGACGGCGCGCAGACGGCGTTGCCACAGTAGTTGCGCGTGAAGCGCATGCCCTCCGTGGCCAAGCGGTCGAGGTTGGGGGTCTTGATTTTTTTCTGCCCGTAGCTTCCCAGCTCCGAGTAGCCCAAGTCGTCGGCAAGGATGAAGATGATGTTCGGCTTGGCCGCCTCGGCTTGGGCGGCCTTGGCCAAGCTCAACGAGACGACGGCAACCAGGGCCAGCCTGGCCAAACTAATGAGTCCAGCGCACGATAATTGCATAGGGCCGCGCAGCCTCACACAGCGACGGTTGGCGGACAAGAAAATCGCAACGTTGCACCGGAAACAAAAAAGCCGGCCAAGCCTGAGCTTGACCGGCCAAATTTCGTTCCGAAGCGCCAAGGTTGTAGGAACCTTCAAACCCCTCGGTGAATATTCAGATTGATGCGATGTTAGCAGTAGTAGAGATCCACGACAGCACTCGCATCAGACACCGTGCGAACTGAGGTGACAAGACCTCTCGTCTTATGATTCGTCAAGCACTTTTTGCGTGATTTTAACACTTTGTTGCCGCAGCTACTCGCTAGATGAGGTTAAAAATCGCCGACAGGGTTGTTTTACCGCGAAGGATGACTGGTATTGTTGGGTATGCTTTATTCCCTGCACTTATTCGTCTGCTCCATTGACGTGGGGTACTTTTGAGCTATCTTTCTCGCACTAAATTGAATCGATTATGAAAAAAAAACTGATCGCAGTAGCGCTGCTCGTCTCGGCTGTCGCGCTTGGCCAAGCGGCCGATTGGCCCAACTGGCGCGGCCCGGATTACAGCGGCATCTCGCAGGAAACGGACTGGTTCGAGAAATGGGGCTCGAGCGGCCCCAAGCAATTGTGGGACGCCTCGGTCGGCACCGGCTTTGCCACGGTCTCTGTGGCAGACGGACGGGTGTTCACCATGGGCAACAAATCCAACCGCGACACAGTTTACGCCCTGGAGGAAGCGACCGGCGATATCCTGTGGCGACATTCCTATTCTGAAGCATTAAACCCCAGACAATACGATGGCGGGCCCAATACGACTCCCACCGTCGATGGCAAATACGTTTACACTCTCAGCAAAACCGGAAAGGCGTTTTGTCTTGAAGCTGCCACCGGTGATGAGGTGTGGAACAAGGATTTGAAAAAACTCTACCGTGTTTCGACCCCTACCTGGGGTTTTGCCTCATCGCCGCTGATCCATGGAGACAAGGTTGTTTACAATGTCGGCTCGCGAGGGATTGCCCTCAACAAGAAAACCGGCAGCCTTAAGTGGAAAACCGGCACCGGCACATCAGGCTACGCGACTCCCGTTCCCTACGACCATCGTGGCACGGAGGCATTCATCATGTTTGGCAGCAGCAGTGCCTACGGTGTTAATGCCGCCACAGGTAAACAGCTATGGTCAAAGCCCTTTAAAACGAGTGCCTCGGTCAACGCCGCGGACCCGGTGCTGTACAACGACAAGATTTTCCTCACATCCAACTCCCGCGACGGGGAGTTGTTCGAACTCCGCGGCAATAGCACACGCTCCAAATGGAAGAACCGAAACATGCGCGTCCACTTCAACCCCGGCGTCGTGATCGGCGATTATTTGTACGGGGCGGACGGACGCATAGAGCGCGGCAGCACCGTCCGCTGCATCAACATGAAAACCGGCGAAACCGAGTGGACGAAAAGCGGCATCCCGTGCGCCTCGATCACCGCCGCCGACGGCAAGCTGATCCTCCTCAGCCGCACCGGCTACCTTTATGTCGCGGAGGCATCGCCGAGCCGTTTCACGCAACTGGCCAAGTCCAAGGTCCTTAGCGGCACCTGCTGGACCCCACCTGTATTGGCCAATCGAAGCGTTTATGTCCGGAACTCCCGTGGCACGCTCTACAAGCTGCAAATGAGCGAGATGGTAGTCGAGCCGCAGCCGTTGGCCGTCCACATCACCGGCAGCCAGCTCGAGTTTTCCTGGCCAGCCAAGGGCAACTTCATCCTCGAGTCCACCGAGACGCTTGGCCAAGCAGCCGACTGGGGCGAGGTCGGCAGCGGCACCGGCAAGGAGGGCGATCGTTACGTTGTCCGAGTCCGCCCAAGCGCAGCTCAACAATTCTTCCGGCTCCACAGCGAATGAGCTTGGCCAGACGCAATGGCTTCACGCTGATCGAGCTTCTGGTGGTGATCGCGATCATCGCCATCCTCGCCGCGCTACTGCTGCCCGGCCTGGCCAGCGCCAAGGAGCGCGCGCGCCGGGCCAACTGCAAAAACAACATCCGCCAATTCCTGCAGGTGGCCCACATGTACGGCGGTGACAATGAGGATAAACTCCCCAGCGGTCTGTCGGATGCGCAAGATCCCAAGGACGACCACACGCCGCTCATCTCCACACCGATTCGCGCCGCCCTGCTCCAGTACGCACCGTACAAAATCTACGAATGCTCCAACCTCGGCAAACCGTTCGGCAACCCCAGGGGCTGGCTCTTTGAGGGCTGGGGCTACGTCATCGGCTACAACTACCTTGGCGGCCATTACCAGACACCGTGGCCGGCGATGGGCGAATTCCAAGGCTGGGTTTCCCCGCAAACCCTCACCGACAACCCCAGCCTGCCACTCGTCACCGACCTCAATACGTGGTCGCCTGGCTACATGCACTCACTCGCTCCACACGGCCCACGCGGTCCGATTCTGTTCGACTACAACACTGACGAAACCGGTGAACGCGACTTTTCAAATCCCGGAGCCGAGGGGGCGTCCTCCGCTGACATCGGCGCGGACGGCGGCAACGTCGGCTTGCTCGACGGCTCGGTGCGCTGGAAGTCCATCGACCAAATGCAAAAATACCGAGGCTCGCAGCTCTGGGGCGAGGACGGCGCGTTCACCGTCTGGTGAGCATTGCCAAAACGATCCTGGTTGGGTAAACCATCCGCGTGCCAAGCGACTCTCCCAGCATTCTGCTGCTGATCCCCGCCTACAACGAGGAGTCCCGCATCGGGCCGGTGCTCGGCGAGTACGCACTCTACTTTCGGGAACATCATCCGGACAACTTCCATCTCGTCGTCGTGCTCAACGGCTGCATAGACGACACCCTCAGCGTAGTTGAGAACGCCTCGCGACAGTTCCCCGAAATTAGCCACGTCAACATCCCCGAGCCGGTCGGCAAAGGCGGTGCGTTGATCGAGGGACTCAAGCTCGCGCCCGAGGCCGACCTCGTCGGCTACGTCGATGCCGACGGCGCAACCCCTCCCGGCGCCTTCGACGACCTAGTCACCGAATGCGCCGGGGCCGACTGCGTGATCGGCTCCCGCTGGATGGCCGGCTCGGTGCTGCGACAGGAGCAAACCTTTCGGCGCCAGTTCGCCAGCCGTGTGTTCCACACCATCGTGCAGAGCCTATTTTGGATGAACATCCGTGACACGCAGTGCGGGGCCAAGGTGATGCGCCGCGAGGCCGTCGAAGCGATCCATGCCCAACTCACCGTTGCCGACATGGCATTCGACATCAACCTACTCTTCGCTCTTAAGCGCGCTGGCTTCAAAGTGCGCGAAGTGCCGACCGAATGGACTGACCAGATCGGCTCCAAGGTTGAGATGGGCCGGACCTCACTGGTGATGCTACTGTCAGTGATCCGGCTGCGGCTTTACTACTCGCCCTTTTACAGGTTGCTAGCGCCACTGCGACCGATCGAGGCCTGGCTCTACCGCAAACTCAGCGCCCCTCCACCCCTCAAATAGCGACAGGGAGCACACGCGGCTCACGTGTGTTATTTCGGCGTCCCGCCGAAATGCGGCTTGGGCGAGGGCGCTTAGTGCCCTGACGAGGCAACATGAGATAGCCCGAGCCTTGACAGGGCGAGATAAACCTTTGTGAACTCCGGCCCCTCGTACCGCCATTTCAAGGCTGAAACTCTTTGTGTGCGTTGCAGACCCGGCGCGTTGCGCCGGGCTATCTCATGCCGCCCCGTTTGGGCTGACTCGTCGCGGCAGCGTCGTGGAGTGCCTCCGTCACTGCCGCTTTCGGATGCGCTCCAAAGCGGTGCGTAGAATCGCACTCCACGACGCTGCCGCGAATTTTCATGACCCGGTTTTTTGCCAACGCTTGGCCAAGCGGGTTTTGGTTTGCTCTGTGTGTTCTGTTTGGGGCACGGTTTTGCGCGTCCAGTGAAAGACAGCGACGGCCCATCCACTCTCCCGCTCGCCGGCGACAATGCCGGGGCTGAGGCCTTGTCCAACGTGCGGGAACAGGGCGGCAGCCTTGCCGGGCTGCGCACGGTCTGGGAGAACCACCGGCGCGACGCCTGGGCGGAGGACGTCGCCATTTACCGCCAAGCAGTGGGCTCGGCGCTGAAGCTGGGTGAAGCGTTCCTCTCTTACGACATCGCTCGTGAGGGATTGGGGGTCTTCGCCGGTGATGTTCGGCTGTTGCAGTTGCAGGCCCTGGCCCTGGCCCGCACCGGGGCCACGCGCCGCGCCAGTGCCATTCTGGTCGGGCTTTGCGAAGAGGGGCAGGAGGACGAGGAAACCTTTGGTATCCTCGCACGCACGCACAAGGATTTCTGGATGATCGCACCGACGGAGGAGGAGCGCGAACATCACCTGCGCCTCAGTCTCGAAAACTATCTCAAGGGCTACGAATGCTCCGGCGGCTATTACACCGGCATCAACGCCGCCTCGATGTCGCTCGTGGCCGGAGAGACGGAGACCGCCCGGCGCATCGCCGCCGAGGTTCGCGTCATCTGCGAGGAGGGCCTGGCCAAGGGCGGGTCGGACTCGCCGGAATCGTACTGGCTGCTGGCCACCGCCGCCGAGGCGGCGCTGGTCTCCGGGGACATGGACTCCGCCCGTCTCAACTACACCCGCGCCACGACCGAGAGCGACCCGGGCGCAGCCGAGGTGAGCCGCACGCGGAGCCAGGCACGATTTCTTCTCAAATGCCAGGAACAGGATGAGCACGCGCTGGACGATTGCTTCGGGCTGCCGAGGATCGGGCTGTTCACCGGGCACATGCTCGACCGGCCGGACCGGCCGGACCCGAGGTTTCCCGCCGCGCTCGAGGAGGCGGTTCGTGGCGAGATCGAAGCATCCCTCGAGCGGCAGGATGTCCAGATAGGCTACAGTTCACTCGCCTGCGGTGGCGACATGTTGTTTGCGGAATCCGTCCTCAAGCGCGGCGGCGAAGTGCACATCTTTTTGCCGTTCGACATCGAGACGTTCATCGAGCACAGCGTCCGACTTGTCCCGCAGGAGGGACTGGTGGAGCGGTTCTATCGCTTGCTCGACAGCGCCGCAAGTGTCCGCATTCTCAATGAGCATGGAGATCCCGATGGCGGCGGCGGCTACGATTTTTGCAACCGTGTCATCGCCGGGGCGGCCATTCTCAAGAGCCAGTTTCTCGGCATGGACATCGCCCCCATCCTGCTTTGGGATGGGAAACGCGGTGACGGCGGCGGCGGCACGGAGTCGGTCCGCAACCACTGGCGCCAAGCCATCCATCATGAGGTCGAGATCCTGCCGATGGAACGGTTCCTCGCTGACGCCAAGGCCAACGGCCTCGTCCAGCCCGAGTCGACACCGACACCGGCCGACCCCGCAACCGGACCGACCGACCGTGCCCCGCAGGAAATCCGCGCCATGCTTTTTGCCGACACGGTCGGTTTTTCCCGTTGGCCGGAGAATTGCATCCCGCCGTTCATCCGCGAGTTCCTTGGCCGTGTGGCGCCGATCCAGGAGCAGTGCGACACTCGGCCGCTATACGTCAACACCTGGGGCGACGCAATTTGCGCCGTGTTTGAAAACGTCGAGACGGCGGGCCGCTTCGCGCTGGCGCTGCAAAAAACAATGCGCGAGACCGACTGGGAAAACACCGATTTGCGTAGAGACATCAGCATCCGCATCGGGCTGCACGCCGGGCCGGTTTACAAGTGCTTCGATCCCCTGATGGGGCGGGACACCTACTACGGAGCACACGTCAACCGCGCCGCCCGTATCGAGCCGGTCGCCGAGGAGGGGCAAATCTTCGCGAGCGACGCGTTCGCCGCGCTGGCTGCCATCACGAAGGCGAGTGACTTTCTCTGCGACTACGCAGGCACACGCAAACTCCCCAAGGGCGCTGGAACACTCTCAACCTTCCTCGTCCGCCCAGCCCGCTGACCCGCTTGGGTCAGTCCAGGACGCGGTTGAGTGTCAATCATTCCTCCGCTGCGCTTGGCCAAGGCCAGTCGCCTTTAGCAAAGTCGATTGACTCACCCTTAATGAAAAACTCACCATCATCGTCCGTCCCGTTGTAACCCGTTGAGTATAAAGTGAAGGAATCATCTTCATCGATTCGGTAAACCAAACCATGATCGTGAAACAAATCACCCGGAACCTTGGTCATGAATTCCGGCTTTAAGGCAGCCAAGTTCCCTGGATAGCCACCGTTAACCAAGCGATACCGTTCCAGTGCGGCAACAATAGCAGCCTGATCCAATGCCACTTGAGTCTCGCTTACTTTCAAGGCGACTTTGTCCAAGGCGGGTAGAAACATGAGCGCTATCGCATAACGAAAAGGGAGGAAGCTTCTCTTTAAATCCAGTATTTCCTCCTCCATTTTCTTGAATTGATGGACATTCAATCTGTGATTTGACACATCAATTCCTGAAAGAATTTTTTCAGTCAAAATCCGATTGATTTGATATTGGTTGCCATAAAAAAAGAATGTGGAATAAAAACCCAAAGACGAGTTTAATTCACCAACCAAGCCTTGAGTTTGGGCCCCTCCCTGAGCAACACTTACGAACCAATGATTGATCATGTTTCTTTCCGCTTTAATTGCCGATTCGAAGCCGGCAAGAAGATCAATGGACTGAAATGTTTCCTGAAAGGTTGTTAACTGCTCCGCCGACCACTGGTGATTGACCTGCCCTTCCCAAAATGTTTGAAAGTTGATTTGAAGAATAGCAATCCTCACAAGTTGGGAAATCAAAAATGGTTCCGTTCGAAGTTGTTCACCCAAGCGGATTCCGTTGAGTGTATCCTGCAATGCTCCAGCGGTATCCCCCTTTGACAGCCGTTGTGCCGAACTGAGCGAAAACAAACTGCCTGCGTTCCTCATAGTCGTCAAATGGGGTAAAACTGCCTCGAAGCCATCCTCATATCGAATATTGAAACGGCAGTGTGGCCGTTTCATATCATCAGCCAGCTTGGTCAAGTCCGATTCATAAAAAGCACTTTCCCACACAACAACATCGCGGCGCTCTCCCTTTCTCCAATTATATCGCAAGGAAGAAGGCGTCTTTATATCAAAACGATCTCTTGCCTGATTGAATTCCGGGCTCTCTGCATCATAATCAAAAAGAGGTGCAAAAAATTGGGACTGTGCGAAATTCTGATGGTCCGGAACCTCCGGAGGAATCACACTGGCAATGTCAAACTTCTCACCCTTGGCCTCCCACTCCGCTTTCCACGTCTCCCACTTCGTGCGGCCGCGCCAGTTTTTGAACTGCCAGGCGACGGTGATCAGGGTGAAGACCGAAAAGAACGCGATGAATAGGCGTTTCAAAATTCGTGCACTGAACAGCCACCGAAAAAATCGTACGAAAGTCGACATGCCAAAAAGGTAACAGCCAACCGCTGACTCGGACACGACAAAATCTCATGCGAAGCCGCGCTTGGCCAAGCGCGTCGGCTCGGGCATGCTTCGGACAGATCGTGCCATGCATGAGGTGAGTTTTTTACAGGACTTGGCAGTGGTCATGATTGCCGCTGGCATCGTGACTGTGCTGTTCCAGCGCCTCAAGCAGCCGGTCGTGCTGGGTTACATAGTCGCCGGCATCCTCATCGGCCCACACTTGCTCGAGCTCATTAAAGAGCAGGATGCCATCAAGTCACTCGCCGAGTTAGGCATGGTATTCCTGATGTTCTCGCTTGGCCTCGAGTTCAATCTGCGCAAGCTCCGACGCGTGGCTGCCACCGCGCTGGTCGCCGCGCCGCTGGCGATCCTGCTAATGGTGTTCGTTGGCTACCAAGTCGGCCAATTGATGGGCTGGAGCTCGGTGAGCAGCCTGTTCCTCGGCGCGATCCTCTCCATCGCCTCGACGTCGGTTATCGTGAATGTGTTGCGCGAAATGAAGCGCGACCGCGAGCCGTTCGCCGGGCTGATCTATGGCATTCTGATCGTGGAGGACCTGCTGGGCGTGGTGATGATCGTGCTGCTAACCGGCATCGCGTCCACCGGCGACCTTGGCTTGCCCTCGATGGCTGTCTCCGCCGGTAAGCTACTGGTGTTCCTTGTGACAGTGCTGGTTGCCGGGCTTCTTGTAGTGCCGCGCCTACTCAATTTTGTTGCCCGTTTCGAGAGCAATGAACGTCTGTTGGTTGCCGTGCTGGGGCTGTGCTTTGGCACGTCGCTGGTCGCCGCCAAGCTGGGCTTCAGCGTCGCGCTGGGGGCGTTTCTCGTCGGGGCGGTGATGGCCGAGTCAAAGCAGAGCCGCCGCATCGAGTCGCTGGTCGAGCCGGTGCGCGACCTGTTCACGGCTGTGTTCTTCGTGGCGATTGGTCTATTGGTGGACCCAGAGCTGTTGTGGCAGCACATCGTGCCCATTGTCGGCATTTCGCTGGTAGTGATGATCGGGCAGATCGCCGGCAACACGTTCGGCACGGTGGTGGCCGGACACGACTTTCGCACGGCCGTACGGGTTGGCACCGGCCTGTCGCAGATCGGTGAGTTCTCATTTGTTATTGCAACGCTTGGCCTAACGATGGGGGTCACCGACCCGAGCCTGTACCCGATTGTCGTCGGAGTGGCACTGGTCACGACGCTGTTCACTCCGCTTTGGATTCATAACGCCGACCGCTTGGCCGACGTGCTGCTGCGAGCCGCGCCCAAGCCGCTGGCAGGCTACCTCTCGCTTTACAAGGACTGGGTTGAACGCTTCAAGGGCGGCCAGTGGAACAGCCTCGCATGGAAGCTCTCCCGTAAGTGGCTGCTGCAAATGGCGATTAACATGGCGTTGGTCGCCGGCGTGATCCTCGGTGCCGCGACCCTCCCCTTACTCGAGCCAGCCTGGCTGCCGTCGGACACACTGGCAAAGTGGAAACTGCGAACGGTATTATGGGTGGCCGCACTGGTGCTGTCGCTGCCGTTGCTTATCGCCAACATTCGCAAGCTGCAGGCGCTTGGCATGCTGATCTCGGAGGCGACCGTCCGGCGCGAGTCGGCCGGCCAGCGCACGCAGTTGCTCCGCGCGGTGGTGGCAAACGTCTGCCTCGTCGCCGGCACCGCCGGGATGATTCTCAGCGTGCTACTGCTCAGCTCCGCGCTGCTGCCGCCGCTTGCGGTGATGCTCGCGCTGGCGGTCGTGCTGGCGGGGGTCGCCTGGCTGCAATGGAGGTTTCTCGTACGCGTTTATGCCCGGGCACAGATTGCGCTGAAGGTAACATTCGAGGCCAACGAGCTTGGCCAAGCGGAGATCGAGGCCGCCGACCTTCCGGCCGGTTTGCTCGAGGCCGCGCACCTGGACAGCATGCGCTTGGCCAAAGGCAGCCCGGTGATCGATCAACGGATCTGTGAACTGGATTTGCGTGCGAACACCGGCGTGAGCATCGTGGGCATCGAGCGCGACGGCGAACGCATCGTCAACCCCGGCCCGGAGGAGATGTTGCTCGAGGGCGACCGGTTGCTGCTGCTCGGCGAGGACACCAAACTCCCCAAAGCCAAGGCCAAGTTGAAAGGCTAACTTCGAACCTACTCGGCGGCGGTCGTTTTCGGCTTGAGCTGCGGGAAGAGCAGGACGTCTCGAATGCTCTCCTGTCCAAGCAGCATCATGATCAGCCGATCGATGCCGATACCGATACCGCCCGCCGGCGGCATGCCGTGCTCGAGCGCGACGAGGAAATCTTCGTCGAGCTTCTGCTGCTCTTCGCCGGCTTGGTTTTGCAACGCCTCGCGCTGGGCCACGGGGTCGTTTTGCTCAGTGTACGCCGGGGCGATTTCCTGCCCGTTGATGCAGCACTCGAACACCTCGATCGTCGTCGGGTCGTCCGGCGTGAGTTTGGCCAAGGGTATCAGTTCTTTCGGCAAATGCGTGACAAACGTCGGCTGAATCAGCGTCGGCTCGATGAGTTTTTCGAATAGGCCGTTGGTCACTTCGTAATCCATGTAGTCGGGGCCGATCTCTGCGCCGAGGTCGATGGCTCGTTTACGGCGTTCGTCCTGCGTGACGTCGAACCAGTCGGCGCCGCCCTTTTCGCGGATCAAGTCCTTGTACTTCACGCGCCGCCACGGGCCGGTGAGGTCGATCGTGCGGGTGACGTTGCCCTCGGCGTCCCTGTGCTCGATGACCAGTGTGCCGACGACTTTCTCGGCGACGCGAGTGATCATCGACTCTAGCAGCTCCATCATCGTCTCGTAGTCGCCGAACGCCTGGTACGCCTCGAGCATGGTGAACTCCGGGTTGTGCCTCGGCGAGATGCCCTCATTGCGGTAGTTGCGGCCAATCTCGAACACGCGGTCCATCCCGCCGACGAGCAGCCGTTTCAAGTAAAGCTCAAGCGCGATGCGCAGATAAAACTCGCAGCCCAGCGCGTTGTGCCGAGTGACGAACGGCTGCGCCGCCGCGCCGCCGGGGATCGCCTGCATCGTCGGTGTCTCGACCTCGATGAAGCCGCGCTCGTGCATGAAGTCGCGAATCTCGCGGATAATCGTGCTGCGCTTGTAAAAGACCTGCTTGACGTCGTCGTTGGCGATGAGGTCGAGGTAGCGCTGGCGGTATCGCGTCTCGATGTTCGAGAGGCCGTGCCACTTGGCCGGGAGCGGCCGCAGCGCCTTGCCGACGACGGTGAACTCCGCCATCTTAAGTGTGATCTCCTCCGTGCGCGTCGTGAACATCGTCCCCTTCACGCCGATGAAATCGCCCAGGTCGAGCTTCTTTAGCACCTCGAACGCCTCGTCGCCGAGGGCATTTTTCTGCGCGTAAACCTGCATCCTGTCCGAGCCGTCGCGGATGTCCAGAAAGATGCTTTTGCCCATCGTGCGGAACGCCGTCATGCGCCCGGCCAAGGAGAACTCACGGCCTTCCTCGTACTTTACACGCGCCCCGGCGCACGTCTCGTCCGGGGTAAACTTGTTGGCAAATGGCTCGATGCCCTTCTCCCGCAACGCGGCCAAATTGGCCCGGCGCTGCTCGATCAATGAATTTTCTTCTTCCATGAAACTCCCAAAAAGGGCGCACAGTTAATCATCCCGCCGCCCACTTGGCCAACGAAAGTTTTGCCCTTTGCCAACCACTGGCCAAGCGGTTGACGCCGCCCCGGCTGTCGCTAAACTCGGCAGACCGACAATTCATGAAAACACGTCATTCCACCATCCTCCGGCTTGGCTTGGGCATCGTGCTGGGTGCCGCCGGCTGCACCACGCCTAGGCTCGCCCAGCAAAAGCGGGTCGTTTACGGCGAGCGCAACGAGCACGAGCTGGCCTACGAATTCCTGCAGCCGCGGAAAACCAACGGCCTAGGCGTCGTGGTGATGGTTAGCGGCAGTTGGCGGTCGGACCCCGACGACTTCAAGCCAATAATGGGCAAGGCCTTCCTGCGGCGCGGCTACTCGATGTTCGCCGTGTCGCACCTCTCCCAGCCCAAGGCTACCATCCCGGAGATCTACGACGACGTCACCCGCGCCGTTCGGCACATACGCGAACACGCCGATGAGTACGGCGTCGACCCCGGCCAGCTCGGTGTCATCGGGGCCAGCGCCGGCGGCCACTTGAGCCTGATGATCGCCACCCGGGGCAAGGAAACCACCGGCAAGCCGGACGGACTCGTCCGGGCGGTGGCAATCTTTTTCCCGGTCACCGACGTGCTCAACTCGGGCAAGCCCTCCAAAAAGGAGAAAGACGGTGGGCCATCGAAAAAATTCCGCAAGTTATTTGGCATCGATCCGGACGACATCGACGCATGGAACCGGGTCGGCCACGAATTGTCACCGATCAACCACGTCGACGCGGACACGCCGCCGGTGCTGATTATTCACGGTGACGCCGACGAGGTGGTGTCGATCCGGCAATCCGAGTGGTACATCGAGGCCGCTCAAAAGCACGGGGCCACGGCCAAGCTCATCCGCAAGCGGGGCAAGGGCCACGGCTGGGCAACCATCCTGTGGGACATACGAACGTTCGCGAAGTGGTTCGACGAACACCTCGAGCCGCCCGCCGCCAACTGACTCTCACCCCGTTGGCCAAGGAGGAACTTGCAACGGGACGGTCTTTGCGGTACTCAACTCGCCCGCGTTTTCACGCGGTTTCCTCGCTTCGACCCCAACTGGGGCATTTGCCAATGGCATTGATTGTACAGAAATTCGGCGGGTCGTCGGTGGCCGACATCGACCGCATCCGCAATGTCGCCAACCGCGTGGCAGAGTACCGCCACCGCGGCGACCAGGTCGTCGTGGTCGTCTCGGCGATGAAGGGCGTCACCGACAACCTCATTGACATGGCCAAGTCGCTAATGCCGGTGCCCAACGAACGCGAGATGGACATGCTACTCGCCACCGGCGAACAGACCACCATCGCGCTGCTGGCTATTGCTCTGCAGTCGATGGACATCCCGGCTGCATCGCTCACCGGCGCGCAGGCCGGCATCGTGACGGACGGCGTCCACTCGAAGGCGAAGATCCGCAACATCACACCAAAAAAAATCCACGCCATGCTCGACGCCGGCAACGTGACCATCGTCGCCGGGTTCCAGGGCGAGACGAGCGAGGGCCACATCACCACGCTGGGCCGCGGCGGTTCGGACCTCACCGCGATCGCGCTGGCGTCGGCGCTCAAGGCCGACCTCTGCCAGATTTACACTGACGTCGACGGCGTTTTCACCAGCGACCCGCGCATCGTGCCAACGGCGAAAAAACTCGAGGAAGTCTCATACGACGAGATGCTCGAGCTGGCCAGCCTCGGCGCGAAAGTGATGCAGTCGCGCTCGGTGGAGTTTGCAAAAAAGTTCGGCGTGCTTTTCGAAGTTCGCTCCAGTCTCAACGACAACCCAGGAACCCTCGTGAAGGAAGAAACTCAAAGCATGGAAGACGTCGTGATTCGCGGCGTGTCGCTCGACAAGAACCAGGCCAAGGTCACCCTCGTCGGCGTGCCGGACAAACCGGGCATGGCCGCCCGCGTGTTCCAGCAGTTGGCCGACTCGGCGATCAACGTGGACATGATCGTGCAGAATGTCAGCCACGGCAGCGACACCCCGTCGACTGACCTGTCGTTCACCATCGACAAGCCGGACGTGGCCAAGGCGCAGGGCGTCATCGACGGCATGCGCGACGACATCAGCTTTAGCGAGTCACTCGCCGACGAAAATATCGGCAAACTCTCGATCGTCGGCGTCGGCATGCGCAGCCACTCCGGCATCGCGGCCAAGGTATTCGAGGTGCTGGCCGCGGCCGGCGTCAACATCCAGATGATCTCCACCAGCGAAATCAAGATCTCCGTCGTCATCGGCATCGACAAGGCGGAGGAGGCCACCCGCGCCGTCCACGACGCCTTCCTCGGCTGACACGCTTGGCCGGCGGCTCCCCGAAATGTAACCTCTGCCCAAGCGGACACGTATCATTGATTG
>JASLKI010000002.1 GCA_030747575.1 Verrucomicrobiota bacterium
GTGGCACGGGATGCAGCCGCCGCAGGCTTCGAGTGGGATGTCGGTTTCGCCTGTCGCGGGCGGAGACTGGCAGTTGAGCGTCCGCGCCAGCCCGGTCGCGTGGGCCTCGAGCGACTCGATCGTGCCGCCAACGAACAAATATGCGTGGCCAAGCCGGCCGTTGGCCAGGCTGCGCCGGAGCAGCTCGGTGGCGTGGCTGGCGGTCGTTTGCGATTCGTCGGGCACGTGCGTTTTATAAGGCCTGCGCTTGGGCAAGGCGATTCTGTAATTCGTTTTTGAGCCGCTTGGCCAAGCGCGTTTCTTGCCTCGGACGCGCTCGCTTGGCATGCTGCCCGCGCATGAACCGCATTGAAGAACGGTTTCAACGCCTCAGGCAGGAGGGGCAAAAGGGTTTTGTGGTGTACATCGGCGCGGGCGACCCCGACCTCGACGCGACGCACGACTTGGCATTGGCGTTCGACGAGATCGGTGTCGATGTGCTGGAACTCGGCGTGCCGTTCAGCGACCCGTTGGCCGACGGCCTCGTCAACCAATTGGCTGCTCAGCGCGGCCTCGACTCCGGCACCACGCCGGGGAAATTGCTCGAGACCGTCTCGCGCATCCGCAAGTCATCCGCCATCCCGATCGTCCTCTACGTCTATTTCAACCTGCTGCACAAGTGGGGACTCCCCGAGTTCGTGCAGACCGCCGCCGCCGCGGGAGTTGATGGGTTGCTCGTGCTCGATCTTCCGCCGGAAGAGTCGGGGGATTACGAGTCGCTGATGGCTGCCGCCGGCCTGTGCCCGATCTATCTCGTCGCCCCGACCACGCCGCCGGATCGGGTGGAATTGATCGTCAAGCGCGGCAAAGGTTTCATTTATTACGTGTCGCGCGAGGGCGTCACCGGCATGCAGCAAACCGTCTCCGATACCATCGGGCCGATGACCCAAATTATTCGCCAGCACACCGACATCCCGATCGCCGTCGGCTTCGGCATCTCGAACCCGGAACAAGCCGCCGAGGTCGCGCGGAACGCAGAGGCGGTCGTCGTCGGCAGCGCGATAGTCAACCAAATCGCCGACAAGGGCCGCGCCGCCGACCTCGTGCCAACTGTCAAGGCATTCACGGCAAACCTCATCAACGGCATCCGCTGATTTATCCCGTAAATGCAACGCAAGGATCGCTACATTATCATCATGGCCGGTGGCCGCGGCGAACGCTTTTGGCCGGTCAGCCGTGAGCGTAAGCCCAAGCAACTTATCACTCTGTTGGGAGATCGCTCGTTTCTACAGCAGACGGTTGACCGGGTGAAGCCGGTTGCGCCGCTCGAGAACATTCTCATCATCACCAACGCCGTTCAGGCCGCCGCCGTTCGTCGGCAGTTGCCCGAGCTGCCCAAGCGCAACATCATTGGCGAGCCGTGCGGTCGCGACACTTGTGCTGCGGTGGCGTTGGGCGCGGCGCTGGTCGGCGCCCGGTCCGGGAACGGTGTGATGGCCGTGCTGCCGGCCGACCATGTTATTCCCAATGAGACCAAGTTTCGCCGCGTGCTGATCGACTCGATGGCCTTGGCCAATCGCGAGCCGGCACTTGTCACCATCGGCATCCAGCCGCACGAGCCGGCTACCGGCTACGGTTACGTTCAGGTTGGCAGCAAGTTGGCCAAGTTCTCAGCCAAGTCGCTCAAGTCCACTTTCTTCACCGCCAAAAAGTTTGTCGAAAAGCCAAATCTCGCCATGGCCAAGCGCTACCTCAAGAGCGGCAACTACCGCTGGAACGCCGGGATGTTCATTTGGTCGCACGAGACCATCGCCGCTGAGTTGTGCCGACAACAACCGAAGCTGTTCGCCGCGGCTGAGAAATGGCGGAGCATCCGCGGCTTGGCCAAGCTCAATGCCGCCCTGGCCAGGGACTATCCCAAGCTGGAAAAGATTTCCGTCGATTACGCCATCATGGAGAATGCGCGAAACATCGTCTGCGCGGACGGCGCCTTCAGTTGGGACGACCTCGGCTCGTGGCCGGCCCTGGCGCGGCATCTCAAGCCGGATGCGGCCGGCAATTACACCGTCGGCGACCT
>JASLKI010000003.1 GCA_030747575.1 Verrucomicrobiota bacterium
TGCCCGGCTGGCATTCGCCGGAACAGGCCTGGGCACAGACGCAGGGCCAGCTCGCCTGGTATCGCGAGATGGAGCGCCGAGGTGAGATGACGCAGATCGCCGACCTTGGCCAACTGGAGGCGCACTTGGCTAAGTGGGCCGACGGGCCAGGCGCCGACCTGCCGGTGGGCTATATTTTGAGCCTTGAGGGAGCGGACTCGATGGTGACGCTGCAGCACCTAGAACGCTCGTACGAGAGCGGCCTGCGCGCGCTTGGCCCGGCCCATTACGGCCCGGGCACCTACGCGCCCGGCACCCACGAGAGCGGCGGCCTTGGCCCGGCGGGGTCGGACCTGCTGCGCGAGATGGAGCGGTTCGGCATTATTCTCGACGTGACGCAGTTGAGCGACGAGTCGCTTGACGAGTCGATGGATATTTTCGGCGGCGCAGTCTGGGCCAGCCACTGCAATTGCCGCGCCCTCGTGCCGGGCGACCGGCAACTCAGCGACCGGCAACTGAAGCGCGTGATCGAGCGCGGTGGCGTGATCGGCGCGGCACTCGACGCGTGGATGCTGATCCCCGGTTGGGAACGCGGCGTGACGACCCCGGAGTCGTCCGGCGTGGCGTTGTCGCACGTGGTCGATCACATTGATTACGTCTGCCAACTTGCCGGCAACGCGGACCACGCCGGCATTGGCACCGACCTCGACGGCGGCTTCGGCCGGGAGCAATCGCCGGGCGATCTCGACACGATCGCCGATTTGCAGAAGCTGCCCGGCCTACTTGGCCAACGCGGCTATCAGGCGGCGGACATCGAAAAAATCATGAACGGGAATTTCCTTGGGATGCTCCGGCGCGCCTGGGCGTGAACCGGTTTTCATCGCCGTTTTAGGTTCACCTGTTTACGCTGCGTTTCGCGTGCCATGAGCGAGTCTGAAACCAACGCCGAAGCCAACCGCCCCTCCATCGGGGACGAGTTGTCGCGCTTTTGGCGG
This sequence comes from Verrucomicrobiota bacterium, assembly GCA_030747575.1. GTDB lineage: Bacteria > Verrucomicrobiota > Verrucomicrobiia > Limisphaerales > UBA1096 > UBA1096. Next base: position 975 of record JASLKI010000003.1, read on the forward strand.
GGGATGCCGGACAAGCCGCTGTTCCTCGCGCTGCTTGGGGCTTGGCTGGTTTTCTTCCAACTGCTCGGCAACTCCACCTTTGGCTACGTCGATACGCCTTCACTTTACGGCTGGATGAACTACGCCTACGGAAGCTCGAAGGACGACGAACTGGGCTACATCATCCCGCTGATCGTCCTGGGCCTGTGCTACTGGAAACGCGACGAACTGCTCGCCGCACCAAAGCGCAACTGGTGGCCGGCGATGGCGTTGGTGGCATGTGCGCTGGCGGTGCATCTGCTCGGCTACGTCATCCAGCAGACACGCATCTCGATTGTCGGATTTTATTTTGGTGTGTACGCGCTGACCGGTCTGGTTTGGGGGCCGGCCTGGTTGCGGGCCAGTTTCTTTCCCGTCTTCCTGTTTGCGTTCGCCGTGCCGCTCGGGACGATGGCCGACTTCGTCACCGTACCGCTGCGACACTTGGTGTCGGACGTCACGGGGTGGATTTGCGGCACGCTGCTCGGCGTCGACATCATTCAGGAAGGCGTGCAGATTTTTGACTCCAAGCGCCGCTACGCCTACGAGGTCGCCGCCGCGTGCAGCGGCATTCGCAGCCTGACGGTGACGTTGGCGTTCTTTGCTATTTACGGGTTCGTCGCCTTTTGCACGCGCTGGAAAACGGCGGTGATCATCCTCTCGGCCTTTCCGCTGGCGGTGGCGGGGAATGTCTTTCGGCTGGCGCTGATCATCCTCGCCGCCGAAGTGGCGGAGTCGGCCCAGCCGGGAGCCGGACAGGCCGCCGGGAACTTCGTTCACAGCAACGGATTCCTGAGCCTGTTGCCGTACGTGCCTGCGTTCGTTGGCGTGCTGATTCTCGGTAGAGTGATCAAGGAGGACGACCGGCCCGAGCCGGCAACGGAGGTGGCCGGTGAGTAAGCAGGGCAAAATCATCCTCGCCGTTTTTCTGCTGCTCGTCGCGCCGGCGGCACTGTTTTTGGCGCAGCTCAGCTCAGCCGGCCAGGCGCTTGGCGATCCAGGACTCCGCTTGGCTGCAATTGAGTTGCACAACGAAGACGGCGAAGTTGTCCGCACGAATGCCGTTGCGTTGCCGGCGCGGGTTTTTGACTGCACCTCCAAGCCGACACCGGTCACCAAGCTGGAACTCGACTGGCTGCCGCCGGACACCACTTACGGCCGGCGCCGCTACTCGTTCCCGGACAAAACCTGGATCGAGAGCAGCGTGGTACTCATGGGGCAGGACCGCACCTCGATTCACAAGCCGGAGTATTGCCTGCCGGGGCAGGGCTTCACGATTGACCTGCGCGAAGTGGTCACCATCCCGATCTGGCAACCGCACGCGTACGACCTGCCGGTCATGAAATTGACGACCTCAAAAACGGCACACGATCGCAACGGGCGCGAGGTGCCGGTGCGGGGCGTGTACATTTATTGGTTTGTCGCCGACGGCAAGCTGGCGACGCACCATCTCGATCGGATGTGGATGATGACCAAGGGTCTGCTCTGCGAGGGCGTGCTGCAGCGCTGGGCCTACGTGACTTATTTCGCGATCTGCAAACCGGGCGACGAGGACAAGACCTTCGACAAGATGACCAAGTTCATCGCTGAGTCAGTTCCTAAATTCCAAACCGCCACCGGCCCCCAGAAAAATTAAACCGACTTGCCGCTCTTCGTTCGCGTCCCCAAGAAATCCTTCAGCGCTTCGGCTGATTTTTTGCCGAAGCCGGGCACTTGTTGAATATCCTCGAGGCTGGCTTTGCGCAGCCGTTGCACGGAACCGAATTTCTTGAGCAACACAGCCTTGCGGCTGTCTCCGATGCCGGGCAACTCGTCTAGAATGCTCTCGGAAATTTTCTTCAACCGCAGCTCCGCGTTGTAGGCATTGGCAAACCGGTGCGACTCATCGCGTACGCGCTGCAGCAGCTTCAGCGCGCTGCTGTCGAGGCCGAGCCGCAGCGGCGTTCTTTCGCCCGGTTGGTAAATTTCCTCGAACTCCTTTGCCAAGCCGATCACCGGCACGTGCTCGAGACCGAGCTTGGCCAACTCGCGGCACGCCATGCCAAGCTGCCCCTTTCCGCCGTCGATCAGAATCAGATCCGGCATCGGGCGCGCCTCACGCTGGAGGCGACTGTAGCGCCGTCGCACCGTCTCGGCCATACACGCGAAGTCATCCTGCGCTACAACGTTCTTTATGCGAAAACGCCGGTACTGCGCGCGGTCAGGTTTGCCGTCCAAAAAACTGACCATCGACGCAACCATAAATGTTCCGCTGATGTTTGAAATATCAAACCCCTCGATACGCCTGGGCGGGGCGGCGAGGCCAAGCGACTGGGCAAGCGCGATGAGGTCGCGCCCGGAGTCGATCGCCCCGGGCAGATTGACCGGCATCCGCGTGAACTTGCGCGACTTGTGGGTGGTCTCCCGCAGGTCGCTGATCATGTCGCGGTAGCGCGCGGCCTTCTCAAAGTCGCGCGCTTCGGAGGCCTTCTGCATCTGGGTCTCGAGTTCCTTTTCCCATTCGCCGGTTTGGCCCTCGAGATAGTCGCACGCCTTGGAGACCTGCCGCCGGTAGTCGTCGAGCGTCACCTTGCCGACGCAGGGCGCGGAGCAGTGCTGCAGGTGGCCGTAGAGACAATGCTTGTAGTCGCGCTCGGTGGGTTTAAGCGGACGGCAACCACGTAGGTTGAATTTTTTGCGTAGCATTGTGATCGTCCGCCGACACGCCCCGCTGCCGACGAACGGGCCATAATATTTCGAGCCATCCTGCTGGCGGACACGCGTGAGGGCGAACCGCGGAATCGGGTCGTTAAGGTTCACCTTGATCAGTAGGAAATTTTTGTCGTCGCGAAAGCTGACGTTGTAGCGAGGCTTGAATTCCTTGATCAGCTTGCCCTCGAGCAGCAGCGCTTCCGGCTCGCTTTTGACGATGTGCACGTCGAAGTCCTCGATCGCCTCGATCAACGCCGCCAGTTTCAGGTCCCAGCCGTGGCGGCGGGACGGGTGGAAATACTGGCTGACCCGCTTGCGCAGCGCCCGGGCCTTGCCGACGTAGATCACCGTGCCGAAACGGTCGCGCATGAGGTACACTCCCGGCTTGTGCGGGAGTTGGCTCAGCTTGTCTCGGATGCTGTCGTTTATCGGCATGACGCAGGGAAGGGAGCTTCAAGTTTAAAGTTTAAAGTTTCAAGCAAACCAAGTTCAAACTTCAAACTTGGCTTGGGGTGTGGTAGCTCATGCCGCCGTGGTTTTGCTCGTCGATATTGGCAACACGCACACTCACGCCGCCGTGGCCACCGGCGAGCGCATTGTGGCCGATGCCCGGTTTGCCAGCGAGTTGCTCGTGCTTGGTGAAGCGGAGCGGCCGCTCACCAAATTACTGCGCTTGGCCAAGGCCGGCCGGCTCACCGGAGCGGTGTTTTGCAGCGTGGTGCCTCGGCTCAATCCACCGCTCAAGCGGCTTCTGCGCGGGCGCTGGCAGTGTGCGGCATGGCAGCTCACGGCACGGACGGTGACCGGCATCGGCATTGACTACCCGAAGCCGGCGACGATCGGCGCGGACCGGCTGGCCAACGCCATCGCGGCGCACGCGCGGTTCGGCGCGCCGGTGGTGGTGGTCGATTTCGGCACGGCGGTGACGTTCGATGTCGTTGATGCGGCGGGCAACTACACCGGCGGGATCATTGCGCCTGGTCTCTCGGCGATGACCGATTATTTGCACGAGAAAACCGCGCTGCTGCCACGCATCAAGATCGCCGAGCCGGAGTCGGTCATCGGCAAAGACACGGGCGGTGCGATGCTCAGCGGTGCGGTGCACGGCTATCGCGGATTGATCGCGGAGTTGGTGCGGCAACTGAAGCGCGAGCTGGGTGCGGCGAGGCTGCCGGTGGTGGCGACGGGCGGCTACGCGGCGCTGATGGCGGCCAAGCTGCCGGTGATTCGGCACGTCGAGCCGCTGCTCACACTGGAGGGGTTGAGGTTGGCAGGGCTGGCGCGTCGTCCGGCGTGGTGGCGGACTTGAGCTCCATCGCCTTGGCGATGGCCTCGGTGCGCTTGCCTACCAGTCACAGCTCGACGCTGCGCTGGTGCTGCTCTGCGAGCTCGGCCTGTACCAGGTTCTCCGCCACAAACTGCGGCTAAGGAAAAGAGCTGCGCGCCGCAAGGTTTTTCGCCGCGGGATTGACCTTGGTCAAGCGCGGCCCGACGCTGCCGCCCGCATGAAGGAGATGAAACTCAAGGAAGGCGCCGTGGCGCCGGGCTTCACCGCGCCGGCCAACGGCGGTTGCGAAGTGTCGCTCAGCCAGTTTCGCGGCCAAGCGGTCGTGCTTTATTTTTACCCGAAAGACAACACGCCCGGTTGCAACCGGGAGGCGTGCGGCTTTCGCGACGCGCACGACGAGATCACGGCCAGGGGCGCGGTGGTGCTCGGCGTGAGCGCCGACTCGGCGGCACGGCATGACAAGTTCATTGACAAGTTTGGGCTGCCGTTTGCGCTTGTGGCCGACGGGGACAAGTCGATTTGCGAGGCTTACGGCGTGTGGGGCGAAAAGTCGTTCATGGGGCGGACCTTTCTCGGGATCAAACGGCGGACATTCCTCATCGACGCCAACGGGGTGATCCGGAAAATCTGGCCCAAGGTAAAAGTCGCCACGCACGCCGCCGAGGTGCTTGCGGCGCTGGACGAGCTTTAGGCGCGTGTCATTTTTTCCAGCGCGCGCAGGCGCTGGTTGATCTCCGATCGGGTGGTCTTGGTGGTGCGGTTCAGTCCGAAGCCCTCGCAGCAGAATGACGCCACCACGCTCCCGTACAGGATCGCCTTGCGGATGTTCGCATCGACCGAGCCACCGGTCTTGGTGAGGTAACCGACCATCGCGCCAACGAACGAGTCGCCCGCACCGGTCGGATCCTCGACTTTGGCCAAGGGGAACGCCGGGGCGACGAACAGGCCCCTGTGCGACGAGAGGATCGAGCCGTGTTCGCCCTTTTTCACGATCACATATCTCGGGCCGAGCTTGTGCAGCTTGGGCAGGGCGGAGACCACGTTCTCGTCGCCGGTCAACTGCCGCGCCTCGCTGTCGTTGAGCACGAGCATATCGACGCGTTTGAGCAGGCTGAGCAGGTCGTTCATCGCGATGTTCATCCACAAATCCATAGTATCGGCGACGACGAACTTCGGCTTGTCGAGTTGCTCGATGATCGCCTCCTGAGCGCCGGGCGGGTTATTGGCCAGCAGGATGTACTTCGCCTTGCGATGGGCGGCCGGCAACACCGGTGAGTACCCTTCCACCACCCCCAGTTCTGTGCTGAGCGTGCGCCGGTTGTTCATGTTCACTTCGTACTCGCCCGCCCAGTGGAACGTTTTGCCCTTGCGAATCTTCAGCCCCTTGAGATTCACCTTGTGGCGCTCGAGCAGCGAAATATATTTCCGGGGGAAGTCGGTGCCAACCACGCCGATCAGCTTCGGTGCGACGAAAAAACTGGCCGCAACAGCAGCGTGGCTGCCCGAGCCGCCGAGGAGGCGGGGGTTCTTTTTTTTCGGCGTGATGATCGAGTCCAGCGCGGTGGATCCAAAGACAAGCAGGCTCATTTTTTTAATTGGGTTGAACGGGGAAACTTCCCGCTAATGGGTGGCGGAGAGTAGGCGCTCCTTGAATTGGCGACAAGCACCGGCGACATCCGGCGCCCGCAGAATCGCCGACACGACGCACACCCGCCGCGCCCCGGCGGCGAGAATATCGTCGAGATTGTCGAGATCTATACCTCCGATCGCAAACCAAGGCCGGTCGATATTTTTGGCGGCCCAGCGGACGTAGTCGAGTGTCACCGGCGGGCGGCCCGGCTTGGTCGGCGTGGCAAATACGGGGCCGACCGCGATGTAGTCCGCCTTCGCCTCGCAGGCGCGCCGAGCCTGTTCCGGCGCGTGCGTGCTTAGGCCAAGTTCGAGCGTCGAGCCGTCCGGTTTCACCTTATCGACATCATTATAGCCGGCGTCAAAAAAATCCTCCTGGCCGAGGTGCGCTGTAGACGCGCCGACCTCGGCGGCAATCTCCGGATGATCATTAATGACAAGCCGCACTCCGGACCCGGCCGTGACTGGACTCAGGCGCTTGGCCAAGTGGGTAATGTCAAGGATTGGCCAACCCTTGGCGCGAAGCTGCACAAGGTCCGCCCCGCCGTCGCAGAGTTGACGGCACAGTTCGACCGGGTCGCGGCCATCCAGATAGGCCGAGTCCACAAAGCCGTAGAGCAAACATTGGTCGAGCGGTTTCATCGGAGCCAAGCGCGGACGCAGCGTGCCAGCCGCTTGGTCAGGCCGCAAGACGGCGGGCATTTCGAGATTGCGGTGTTGGTGTGATTGGCTTAAACAAACCGCGCAGGTCGGAGCGTAGCTCAGCTTGGTAGAGTGCCAGTTTTGGGAACTGGATGTCGCAGGTTCGAATCCTGTCGCTCCGACCATTTTTCCTATCACCCTCAAATTCCTTCTCTTTTGGCCCATAAACCGATTGACTCGGAAAGTCGGCGTTGGCGATTATCTTCCTTTGAGTCACTCGGTATTTCGCCCACAAAGATGAACATTTTCCGTAGCCTCATGAAATCAACCTGCCTCCGCGGATATGTCGGGCTGGGTTGTTTCCTGCTATTGTTTGGAAATATTTTGATCCTTTCGGCCGCGAACGCCGGGACTTGGTGGGCCTTACAGCAGTTGAAAAGGCCCGCAATCCCGCAAGAAGCATCAAAATTTCCCGGTTGGGCATCTAATCCAATTGATCGTTTCATCGCCTTAAAATATCTGCAGCATGGGTTTACGCCGTCTCTCCGAGCCGATCGGGTCTCGCTGATTCGGCGAGCGTCGTTTGACCTGACCGGCCTACCGCCGAGCCCGGGGGAGGTGGATGCCTTTGTAAAGGATGACTCCCCAGTCGCGTACTCAAATCTCATTGAGCGCCTGCTTGGCAGTCCCCACTACGGGGAACGATGGGCCCGACACTGGATGGATGTCGTTCACTATGCCGAGACCCATGGACACGATGAGGATGCCATCCGTGAAAACGCGTGGCCTTATCGTGATTACCTGATTGAGTCGTTTAACTCGGACAAGCCATACGCTCAATTCGTTCGTGAGCAGGTGGCGGGCGATGTTCTTTTCCCGGATCAACCGTCGGTTGTTCGCGCCATCGGGATGCTGGCGACCGGGCCGTGGGATGAAAGTTCGCAGATGGGAATCTCCGACGGCACGATTGACAAGAAGATCGCGCAGTACCTCGACCGCGATGACATGATCGCGACCGTGATGTCCACCTTCGTGAGCACGACAGTTCACTGTGCACGCTGTCACGACCACAAGTTTGATCCGGTGTCGATGGAGGACTACTACTCGTTGCAGGCGGTTTTTTCCGGCGTGGATAAAGTGGATCGACCTTACGATCCAAACGGTCAGGTGGCCAAGCTGCGTAGGCGGGTGCTTAAGGTGAAGGCACAACTCGACCGAGGCGAATTGCCACATCCGTTGCCCGACCATTCATTGTCAGCCCATCGCGAAGAGCAATTGCGGCTTGCCCAAGGCGGGTGGGTGGTCTTGTACGGAGTGAAGGTTCAATCGACCGACGGTGTGACGTTCGAGGCCAAGCCGGACGGTTCTTTTCTTGCGCAAGGCCAAGCGCCGGAGCGTGACACGGCCACATTCACTGCCGTGCTGCCGATGGATGGAGTAACCGCCGTTCAACTCGATGTGCTGGCTGATGAGTCGCTGCCAAAAGGCGGACCCGGTCGTGCACCGAACGGTAATCTGCATTTGTCAGAAATCGTGGTGAAGGTGTCCGGCCGGCCGGTGAAGATCTCCCAAGCCAAGACAGATTTTAGCCAAGCGAGTTGGGTGGTTGGGCACTCGATTGACGGTGATCTAAAGACGGCTTGGGGGATTCACCCTGAAGAATCGAAACCACACCGTGCCATGTTTGTTTTTGAAAAGCCGTTGACGGCGCTGAAGGGGGAGACGATGGAGATCGAGTTGCGCCAGCTTCACGGCGGAAGTCATCTGATCGGCCGACCGAGATTGTCTGTGACCAACGCAGCCAAGCCGGCGCTGATCGAGATTCTGCCGCCGGGCGTTGGCCAAGCGCTGGCGATTGAGCCGGCCAAGCGCACGAACGAGCAGATCAAGGTTTTGACACTTTATTTTTCCAGGGAAGCGAACGCCAAGGAAGTGGCCGCACTTGGAGAGCGGCCAAAAGTGTACGCCGTTGCCAGCGATTTTTCAGCGTTGGGCAACTTCAAGCCAGCTGGCAAGCCAAGGGAGGTTCATGTCTTGCAACGCGGCAGCATTCATTCACCGGGCGAAAAGGCGGTTCCCGGTACGCTGGGTTCTGTTGACGCATTGAAAAGTCGTTTCGCCATTACCAGTCCCGATGACGAAGGGCAGCGTCGGGCGGCCCTCGCCAACTGGTTGGCGGATGAGCGAAACGTCCTCACTTGGCGATCGATTGTGAATAGAGTTTGGCATTATCACTTTGGTCGCGGACTAGTCGGCACGCCCAACGACTTCGGTCGAATGGGAGATCGTCCATCACACCCTGAGTTGCTGGATTGGTTGGCGTTCGAATTTCGAGGAGGGGGCGGTTCGCTGAAGTGGCTGCATCGCACCATCATGACCAGCTCGGTTTATCAGCAGAACTCCGCGCACAATGTGGATTACACCCGCCGAGACGCGGACAACCGTTGGCTGTGGCGGGTGAACCGGACGAGGCTTGACGCGGAATCATACCGTGATTCGTTACTGCAGTTGGCCGGAAATGCGGATCTGAAAATGGGTGGCCCATCCGCTCGTCATTTCAACATGAGCAAGGGGGTGCACGTGACGCCGAGCCTCGACTACGTCGGGTTTGACCCCGATTCACCGGCGAATTTTAGGCGTAGCGTGTATCGGTTTGTCTTTCGCACCGTGCCTGATCCGCTGATGCAGTTGATGGATTGCCCGGACGCCTCGCAGCACGCGCCCAAGCGGGAGTCGTCCGTCACTGCGCTGCAGGCTCTGGCGATGTTGAACAACCGTTTTCTTGTGCGCCAAAGCGAGCGTTTGGCCAAGCGGTTGCGGCACGAGTCGTTGTCTCTTTCGACGCAGGTGCGGGAGCTTTTTGAATTGGCATACCATCGGGAACCGGAGCCGGAGGAAGGCCGCTTGGTTTTGGCCTTGGCCCGCGAACACGGCTTGGCCAACGCCTGCCGCGTCATCCTCAATAGCAGTGAGTTTGTTTTTTTGAATTAAAGTGGATCACGGAATTTCCAGGCGGAGTTTTTTGCAGGCGACAGGCGGCGGTTTCGGCGGCCTGGCGCTTGGCCAAATCCTCGGCACCGACTCGGCGCTTGGTTCGACCTTGAATCACGTTCCCAAGGCCAAGCGGGTGATTCAGTTGTTCATGAACGGCGGAGTCAGCCAGATGGACACTTTCGACCACAAGCCGGAGCTGGCTGCCTTGGACGGTCAAAAGTTTGACCCGGGCGATGGCCGCCTGGTCGAGTCGGTGACCAACTCTCCAGGATTCAAGGTGCTGAAGAGTCCGTTCGCGTTTCGGCGGCATGGCGAGTGCGGCCGCTGGGTCAGCGAGGTGCTGCCGCACATGGCAACCGTAGTGGACGACTTGGCGTTCCTCATGTCGATGAACTCGCCGACGAACGTGCACGGTCTGGGCAGCTATATGCAGACAACCGGATTCACGATTCCGGGCTTTCCGTGCATGGGGGCTTGGATTAGTTATGCGCTTGGCCGGATCAATCAGAACCTTCCGGAGTTCATCGTGCTGCCGGATCCGAAGGGGTTGCCCTATAATAATCTCGGCAATTTCACCTCCGGCTTTTTGCCGGCACGGCATCAGGGGACGGTTATAAACGCCTCCGGTTCGAGACCGGTGCGTTATCTTTTCCCCCCGGACGAAGCGAAGCATATCAACACTGCGAGCGAGGCGGCCAGCCGGGAAGTGCTGGGGTTTCTGAACCGAAACCACGCTAACCAAACGCCGGGCGACTCACGGCTCGAAGCCAGAATACTAAGTCTCGAGATGGCCGCTCGCATGCAGCTCAGTGTGCCGGACCTGTTCGACATGAAAGGCGAAAGCCAAGTGGTGCGAAAGCTTTACGGAATGGATGAGGATAACACCAAGGATTTTGCCAAGCGCTGCATCCTTGGCCGCCGCATGCTGGAGAGGGGGGTGCGATTTGTCCAAATCTGGAGTGGAGCGGGTGGCCCCACCAAAAACTGGGACAATCATGCCAACATCCACACCGAACTGCCGTACATGACCGGACAGGTCGACAAGCCGATTACCGGCCTGATCAAGGACTTGAAGGCGCGAGGCATGCTTGAAGACACCCTGGTCATATGGACTACGGAGTTTGGCCGTATGCCGTTCAGCCAGGGGCAGGCAGGCCGGGATCACAATGGTGGGACGTTTGTCACTTGGTTTGCCGGTGGTGGGGTGCAGGGGGGAACGACTTACGGCCAGAGCGACCAATGGGCTTGGAAAAGCGAAATCGGCACAACCAGCCATGACATGCACTCCATCATCCTCCATCTGCTGGGTGTGGATCACGAAAAGCTGACCGTCCGGCACAACGGCATAGACCGGCGCCTGACCGATGTTCACGGACACGTCATTCGCGATATACTGGCGTGACCCAGTTGTAGGCGAATGGCGAATGCCAACGCACTTCTTCGCTTGGCTAAACTTGGCTCGATATGGATTGGGAGCTGGGGTAGATTGAGGTCGTGAACTTGATAAACCAGTTGCGCTTAAGTGTGACTGGTTTGTGAGGAGCAAAATGAAAAGATTGACAGGTTTATTTGTCGCTGGGCTCTTGAGCGGTTCCGCGGTTGCCGGGCCGGAGATTGCCGGGATTGCCACCAAGGATGGCGTGGTGGAACTTTCCGTTAATTTCGCTCAGTCGTTCGAATGGGAGAGCATGAAATTTGTTTCCAAGAAAACATTCCCCAATGATCCTCCCTGGTTTCCGCCGACCCGTCATGAACTGACCTTTGGACACCACGAGGTGGGAATGGTGGAATGGTTCCAGTCCGACTATATTGAGATAGGAAACTACGAAGTGACTGAAGACTTCACTGTTGAGGCGAAACTCTTTGGGCGCAAAAAAATTGTGGGCGTGGTTGATCCGGCGACAAGTCTCTTGAAATTTGATGGTTTGGACTACAAGCCGATGGTGAAGACACCAAACTTTATTGTGAAATCCTCCACTAATTTGAAAAGTTGGAAGAAGGTCAGCGGACTGGAGGAGGTTGACAAGGAGTACCAATGGGGTCAACCGATGGCGGTACGCTTCAGGTTAAAGTTGGCGGAACAGCAGTTTTTTATTATTCAGATTTATGAGGATTAACGAAACTCAACTTGGCTTGGTTTTGGCGCTTGGCTTGGCCTTGGCCGGGTGCGGCGGCGAGAAGGGCGAGATCCACGCGGCGGCGTATGCGGGGGACTTGCCCAAAGTGAGGCAACTGGTGGCCGGCGGGGTGGACATCAACAAGCGCGACAAGAAAAAGGTGACGCCTCTGCACTTGGCGGCGTTTCAGGGTAACACACGCCACATCGCGATGGCCAAGTGGCTGCTGGCCAACGGCGCAAATGCGGGGGCGCGGGATTTCGAGGGGAAAACGCCTTTGGACGTGGCGAGAGAGCGCGGAAACACCGAGATTGCTGATGTCATACGGGCCGGGCGCACGGGCGGCGGTGGCCGGGAATTGATCGACGGAGGTGTGGGAGTCTCCGAAGTGCTCAATTTTTAGCCGTAAAATAGGGTTTTTAGGAGGAAGTTCTCAGTTGCAATTGGCCTTGGGGGCGCTATGTTCCCCGGCCCTTTTGGTTTGAGACAGTTCGGGACCATAGCTTATAACGCATTCATGGAAGTGGCGCAGCAGCCAGTTTATTTGTTGCTGATGGCCAGTTCCGGCTTTTTTTGCGTCTTTCTTTCAGTCGTCCCGTATTTCGGGTTTGGGGATGACATTCAAATCGTCAAGACCAGCACATTGGCGGTGATGCTGGTGACCGGCTTGTTTGGCGCGGTGCTTAGTGCCTCGTCGTCGGTGGCTCGGGAAATCCGGAGTGGCACGGCGCTGGCGGTCTTGTCCAAGCCGGTGGGCCGGGCGCGGTTCATCCTCGGCAAGTACGCGGGGCTGTCCGGGGCGCTGACGCTGTTGTTGTACGCGAACCTGGTGGCCTGCCTCCTGGCCAGCCGCATGGCATACGATGCGTACGGCTCGGCCGATACCTTTTCGTTTGGCGTGTACTGTCTTGGCGGCCTGTTGGCGGCGTTTGTGGCGGGGGGATTTTTGAATTATTTTCTGCAGGTGCGTTTTGTGATCACAACGGTGATCGCGGTGGTGATCCTGACTCCGGCGATGCTCGCGATCATCCTGGCCACCGAGGCCGAGACGACTGGAGCTGGAGCAGATCCGCGCCTGGTGGATTGGCGGCTAATCTCGGCAGCGACGTTGATTTTGTTTGCGGTCCTTATCCTGACGGCGCTGGCGCTGGCCTGCTCGACGCGGCTCGAGTTGCTGCCGACGCTGGCGATCTGCTCGGCGGTGCTGTTTCTCGGTCTGATGTCGGACTGGCTGTTTCTGGAGCGGGTGGAGGGAGGCTCGTGGTGGGCTTCGATCCTTTACACCGTGACGCCGAACTGGCAGAATTTTTGGCTAGCCGACGTACTTGAAGGGGACGGGACGATTCCCACCGGGTACATTGGGCAAGCGTTTGGATACCTCGTGGGCTATGTGGGGGCAACCTTGTCGGTTGCTCTTTGGTTGTTTGAGGATCGTGAGTTAACGTAATGGAACAACAAAACTCCAAAAATCTTGGGTTAATCAACAGCCTCGTGCTGTTGGTCGTCACGATCGGGACGCTGATATTGGCGCAGAAAACCGGCTCGACAGTCGGCTTGGCCGGGGCGGTGCTTCTTGGGATCGGGACGCTGATCGGCTTTTTTAGCTTCATCCAGTCGCACTTGATCGATCGCGAGCAAGCCGAGAAGCTTGAGATGCAGGAGCTGGATCGCACCCGGGACAACGAGTCGCTTTTTGCGGGCGCGGCGGAGGATGCCTATACGGCGCGCAACGCCCCCCGGCAGTTTGTGAAATGGGTGGTGCCCGGCTTCACGGTGCTGGTGCTGCTTTGCCAAGCGATTGGCTTGTGGTCGCTTTATGGGGAGCTGACCGGTAACCCGAAGGGCGGGGACGAGGGCGTCATGGTGCTGTCGATCATGTTTTTCGCCCTGTTCATGATCATTTTGTTCATGATGGGCAAATACTCGGCCGGACTCGCCCGGATGGATGGGCAGGAATTGCTGCGCCCGGTTGCGAACTACATGCTGCTTGGCTCGGTGGTGTGCACGGCGGCGGTGGCTTCCTTGACGGCCTCCCACTTGGGCTACAAAGGCTGGGACAATTCGATCTCATGGATTCTGTTTACAGTGGTTGCGATTGCCGCGGCTGAAAACCTCATCACGCTCATCCTCGAGATTTACCGGCCAAGGGTCGACGGAAAAAAGGCACTCTTAATTTATGACAGCCGGTTAATCGGTCTGCTTGGCCAACCGGGCGGCCTGATCTCTACCGCGGCCCAGGCGCTGGACTACCAGTTTGGCTTCAAGGTGTCGGAGACCTGGTTTTACCGTTACATTGAGCAAAAGCTGGCGCTCATCCTCGCGATCCAGTTCGTGGTGCTGTTTTTTAGCAGCAGTTTCGTGGTGATCCATTCCAACGAACAGGCGCTGTTGGAGCGGTTCGGCAATAAGCAGGAGGGGGTGCTCACAGCCGGTTTTAAATTCAAGCTGCCTTGGCCGATCGACAAGGTCTATCGATTCAAGACCGACGAGATTCAGTCCTTCACATTGGGCGTTGTGGATGACAAGCACGACGAGGCCAAGCCGGAGGGTGAAAAGGTGCTGTTGTGGACCACACCACACAATCACGGTTCCTTGACGGATCCGACGCAGAATTTCAACATGATCGTTGCCAGCAAAGTTGACAGCAACGATACCGGTGCCGGGAGTGCCACTGAGGCGGTTCCCATGAACCTCCTCACGGTGAGCATCCCGGTACACTACCGCATCAATGACTTGGAGGCATGGATCAGCAATAATGCTAATGCCGGGTCGCTTCTTCAGAAATTAGCCATGCGCGAAGTCACCCAATACCTGATTGGTGCGGATATCGACAAGCTCATGGGGCCCGACCGCGCCTCCGCCCAGGAGACGCTGAAACAACATATCGATACCCAGGCAAAAAAACACAACCTGGGAGCAGAAGTCATATTTGTGGGCCTGCAGGACATCCATCCGCCCGTGGGCAAGGCCGACGAAAAGGCTGGTGGCGATAAGGCTGGGGGCGTTGCGGAGAAGTACGAGGAGGTCATCGTGGCTCAGATGAACGCCGAGTCGAACCACTTGGCAGCCTTGCAGTACAGCGCAGGCAAGGTCCCGCAGGCAGAAGCCGCCGCCGCCGAGATCTTGGCCAAGGCGAGGATTGAAAGCACCAACAAGGTGGCCATTGCCGAGGCGGAGGCCAAGCGCTTCGCCAACCAGATCGCCGCATTCCAGAGCGCTCCGTCAGTTTACAAGACCCGGATGAAACTGGAGACTTTTCAGGAAGCCACAGTCGGTTCCCGAAAGTACATTTTGTCAGACCCGGCCAATCGGGATGTCATCAACCTCGAACTCCAGGATAAATTGAGAACAGACCTACTGAACGTAACTGTCGACCAAGACAACTAACCCAGCCAATTTAGAACCAATGAAAAAAAATCATGTCACCCTGACGATCGGCGCGATTCTCGTGATCATTTTCGGCTTTATGCTGCTGACCTATCAGGTGCGCCACACCGAGGTGGCGATTCGCGAGACCATAACCGGATCTGCCTACACGATCGACGAAGGATTTAAATTTCGCTTCCCCTGGCCCATCAACGAGATTCACAAGTTCGACAAGCGCATCCAAAACTCGGAGTGGAATTTTGAAACGACAAGCACCAAGGAGGGAAAGCCGATCCTGGTGAAGGTCTTCGCCACCTGGCAGATCAGTAATGCATTGAAATTCTTCAAGAGTTTTGATGGTGACCTGGCCGATGCCAACAGCAAACTAGCGGACTTAGTGCGCAGTGCCCAGAAAACCGTCATCGGGGAATATACCTTTGAGCAGATCGTGAACACCAATCTCGACCTGCTAAAGCTGACGGAGATCGAGAACAAAATTCGCGAAAAAGCGAGCGAAAGCACCGACAAATCCGGCATTGAGATCAAAATGGTGGGCATCAAACGGCTGGGTTTGACGGCGTCGGTGACGACTGCTGTATTCGGGCGCATGAAGGCCGAGCGTCAGGCCCGCATCGAGGAGGTTACGGCTGACGGCGAAAAAGAAGCCAAGATGCTTATGGCCGAGGCCGACCTTAAAGCCAATGAGATTCTGGCCAAGGCCCAGGCCAAGGCCAAGGTGTTACGCGGTGAAGCCGAAGCCGCCTCCGCCAAGTATTACAAGGAGTTCGAAAAGAATCCTGAACTGGCCAATTTCCTTTTCAACCTCAACGCTTTGGAGGGGTCGCTTAAGGAGAACGCGACGTTGATCCTCGACCCGAACACGCCTCCATTCAATCTGTTGACCCAGCCGAACAAGGCGTCCAAGGAATAACCACGTGAGTGACGAGGAAAAACAACCGCAGGGTGGCGAATCTCCCGTCGAGGAGCATCAAGACCACAA
>JASLKI010000004.1 GCA_030747575.1 Verrucomicrobiota bacterium
TTAACAGGATTCAGCCCATGGAAATCACCCGCAACAGCGTCGACTGGCTACGGGAGGCAGGATTTGAATCCATCAATATCGACCTGATCTATGGCCTGCCTCACCAGACGGAATCTTCCTTCGAAAAAACGCTGGAAGAAATAATCGAACTGTCCCCAAACCGGCTGGCGGTTTTCAGCTATGCTCATGTACCCTGGATCAAGCCGGCACAAAAAATACTGGAACGGGACAACCTTCCAACGCCGGAAACCAAGCTGAAACTGCTCAAGCTAATCATCGAAAAACTGACCTCGGAAGGCTACGTGTACATCGGCATGGATCACTTCGCGCGACCGGACGATGAACTGGCCATTGCCCAAAGCCAAAAAACTCTTCAGCGGAATTTTCAGGGGTACAGCACTTTCGGCGGTGCGGATATTCACGCCTTCGGCATGTCCTCCGTCTCACAAATCCCCGACGCGTACTGGCAGAACATCAAAGATCTGAAAGAATATTATCAGGCAGTGGACGACGGCAAAACGCCAATCGCAAAAGGCTACATTGTTTCCGGCGCCGAAAAAAAATATCGAGCTGTCATCACGCGGCTGATGTGCGACTTGAGTCTGAACTACGACGATTTGTCGGACCGTCTCGACATCGATTTCCGCGACGAGTTCATCGGCTCCCTCGCAGGGTTGCAGGACATGGCGGATGATGGACTGTTGACCCTCAACGAATCGGGGCTGAGAGTGACTAACGCCGGACGTTTGTTCATTCGCAACATCGCTATGCGGTTTGACCCCAACATCGAAAGCAGTAGCACCACCCGATACTCGAAGACCATTTGAAGCCGGTTGCGATCATAGGTGGAGGCATCACGGGCCTGACGGCCGCGTTCAAGCTGACGCAGGTTGGGATACCGGTCACACTCTTCGAGTCAACCGATCGTGTCGGCGGCGTCATCCAAACAGTCCGGGACCGCGACTATCTTGCCGAGTGCGGCCCGAACACGATACTCGAAACGTCCCCGCTAATCGGCGAACTGATCAGCGACCTTGGCCTCGAGGAGCGTCGCATCTATTCCAGCGACCAAGCGGAGAACCGCTACATTGTCCGCGACAAACGCCCGGTCAAACTGCCCAGATCGCCACTGGCATTCCTGACCACCCCGCTGTTTTCGTACCGGGCCAAGGCGCGGTTGCTGGCCGAGCCGTTCATCCGCCGTGCACCCGCCGACGTGGAGGAGAGCTTGGCCAAGTTTGTCCGGCGACGCCTCGGTAGGGAATTTTTGGATTATGCCATCAACCCGTTTGTTGCCGGAGTGTATTCCGGGGCACCGGAACAACTGTCAGTTCGCGAGGCGTTCCCCAAGCTGCACGCGTTGGAGCAACGCTACGGCTCACTCATCCTTGGCCAAGTCCTCGGCGCCCGGGAGCGGAAACGCAGCGGAAACGTCTCCAAGCAAAATGCGCCCAAGTTTTCCTTTGACCAAGGCCTGGGAACCTTGACCGACGCACTTGGCCAACGGCTGAAGGAACAGATTCGCACAGGCCAAGCGATTGGCAAACTCATCAAGCAAAACGGCGCGTGGTCGCTGGGCCAAGCTGGGGAACACTCAGGGGTGCTGCTCGCATTGCCGGCGTTTCGGTTGGCGGAGATGCAGGTCACTTGCGAGTCGAAACCGATCAGCCTGTCGATGCTCGCCGGCATCCAATACGCCCCTGTGGCCAGCGTCGTGCTGGGCTTTCGCCGGGAGGACGTCAAGCATCCGCTGGACGGTTTTGGAGCGCTGAACCCGGAAGTGGAACAGCTCAACTCGCTGGGTACTATTTTTTCGTCCTCTCTTTTTCCAAATCGCGCTCCGCTTGGCCAAGTCCTCCTGACGAGTTACGTCGGCGGACTGCGCGCCCCGCATCTCGTCTCAAAAACGCCGGATGAACTCTGCAAACTTGTGATGGCTGACCTGAAAACCGTGCTTGGTGTCAACGGCGAACCGACTTACAGACACGTCTTCGTTCATCGTCGGGCCATCCCCCAATACGACATCGGCTATGGCCGCTTCAAGACGTTCATGAACGACCTGGAGAAAAGCGTAAACGGCCTGTTTTTTGCAGGACATTGCCGTGATGGAGTTTCACTGATAGACTCCATTATTTCGGGCCATGAGGCCGCCGACAGGATCGCCAACCATCTTAAAAAGACAAACTGACATGAGTGCAAACAAAGGAGTGTTGCTTGTGAACCTTGGGTCACCGGACTCACCGGCCGTGGGCGATGTGCGCCGATTTCTGCGCGAATTTCTCATGGACTGCCGGGTGCTGGATGCACCTTGGATAATTCGCTTCTTAGTGGTTCATTTCTTAATTCTTCCTTTTAGGCCAAAAAAATCAGCCGAAGCATACCGAGAAGTTTGGCTGCCTGATGGCAGTCCACTTGTTGTTACCAGCAAAAATGTCCGCAAGAAACTTCAGGCCCGGATCGACATACCGATTGAGCTCGCTATGCGCTACCAAAACCCGGGGATTGAGCAGGCCGTAGACAACCTGCTGGAACACGACATCGACGAAATTCTGCTGATCCCGCTTTTTCCCCACTACGCCATGTCCAGCTACGAGACCGCGGTGGAAAAAACCAGAACCGTCCTGCACGGCAAGGCGCCCACCGTGAAACTGGTCGTTCAGCCGCCGTTCTTCGATCAACCGGACTTTATTCAGGCCTTGGTGGCGAGCGCCCGCGAGACGCTTGACCGGGGATACGATCACCTGCTTTTCAGCTTCCACGGGCTGCCGGAGCGGCAACTGAAAAAAACCGACCCAAGCGGCAGCCACTGCCTCGCGGCCAACGACTGTTGTTTGGGCAACCATCCGTCGCATGGCACCTGCTATCGCGCACAATGCTTCAAAACCGCGGATGCCTTCGTTCGCGTGGCTGGCATCCCGCCGGAAAAACAGTCGGTGGCGTTCCAGTCCCGGCTTGGCCGTGATCCGTGGTTGCAACCGTA
>JASLKI010000005.1 GCA_030747575.1 Verrucomicrobiota bacterium
AGCCGTGGGACGACCGCCCCCCCAAGCTCCGTCTATCTTTCCAACCAAATCGGCAAGCAGCACCATCTGAGGGCCATCCTGCCCCGAGTTAACCGGACTACGGGATTTAAACCTACCACCGGAATTATTCCATGTGTCAGCACCCCCGAAATGCTGAAAACCAAGGATCATTTGCGGATAATTTTTCTCCCAAGCCGGAAACAGCGGATTGGTCTTGTAACCCCTAGGCAACGCACCGGCATAACGTAAACCAGGACAACCGAAAACCCTGTTAAGCTTCAAGCCCTGGAGCGTATAGGGATCATTTCGTTCGTTGTAGCCTGCAGGCGCCTTTGTGGCCAAGTTGTAAGGTGGCAAAAGAGCAACCTCAGGCAAGTCCAAGCATTTTTGAACAATATTATCATTACCCCGAGGTTGAGCGCCTCGACCGGGCAGGTAGACACCTTGATTATCATCACGATACATAAAAAGGCTCAAGCTAGTTTGTTTCATGTTACTGGAGCAAACCGCCTTTAGAGCACTTCCTTTGGCCTTGGCTAATGCCGGCAAGAGCATGGCCGCCAGGATGGCGATGATGGCGATGACCACCAGTAACTCTATCAGAGTGAAGCCACTTCGCTTGTGTTGTCTTTTAAGTTTCATTATACAATCAGTTTCGCGTCGGCAAAACCTACCGCTTGGCCAAGCGCTGCGCAACCCCCTAAATTCAGTTTACCGGCGGATAAACCAGATGCCCGTCCGGGCCAAGCGGGATGCCGAACGACACCCATATCAGCAGCATAATCGTCCAAACAATCGAGAAAATGATGCTAAAGGGTAGCATCGTCGAGATGAGCGTGCCCATGCCCCCCTTGGGCGCGATGTTTTTCATGAACGCCAGCATGATCACCATGTATGGGTTGAGTGGCGTGATGCAGTTAGTCACCGAGTCGCCGATGCGGTAGGCGCACTGCGTCAACTCCGGCGCAATCCCGACCATCATGAACATCGGGATGAAGATCGGCGCGAACATGGTGTACTTGGCCGACATCGACCCGACGAACATGTTGAAGCACATTGTCATCCCGATGAACGCCACGAGCAGCATCGACGTCGGCAACGCCGCTTGCCCAAGCATCTGTCCGCCGGTCATCGCCATCATGGTGTCCAAGCCCGAATACTTGAAGTACTCGACAAACTGCCCGGCGAAAAACGCCATGACGATGATCGACGCCATGCCTGCCATCGAGTCGGTCAGCAGTCGGGTCACGTCGCGGTCGTTGCGAATCTTCTTCTGCACCACGCCGTACACGATGCCGGGAATGATGAAGATAATGAACACCAGCGGCACGATCGCCTTGACCCAGCGCGGGAAAATGTTGCTCGATGGCACGAGCAGCAGTCCGTCCCGCTCGACACTCCCCACCGGCGGCGACTCGCCAGCAACCAACTCCACCACCTCCGCGGCCACCGTCTGCCCCGGGTTGGCAGGCGACTCCATCTGGTAAGTGTACAGCGGTGAGCCGGGAATATTGATCAGAGCCAAAACCACCGCCAGCCCCGCGACAAACACTGCGGTAGAAATCTTCAGCGCCCGCCAATCCTCCGGCGATAATTGTTGCTTCGCCAAGTCACTGGCGTCCACCGAGGTTGGCCCGCCCTCCTCCGGTGACTTTGCGGCCAAGCGTTTCTCGACGACCACATCGGCGACAAACCAGCCCGTGCCGGTCATCACGACTGTCGAGACGATCATGAACCACCAGTTGCAAGCCGGGTTCAACTGGTAATCGGGATCGATCACCTGCGCCCCACTGTTGGCCAAGCCGGCGAGCAACGGCTCGAGACTCGTGATGAACAGGTTCGCATTGAAACCAGCCGCCACTCCGGCGAATACCGCCGCCAAGCCGGCCAACGGCGAGCGGCCCACCGCCTTGTACAGCGCTGCGGCCAAGGGCGGCAGGATGATATAACCAGCGTCGGAGGTCAGCGACGACATGATGCCCATGAACACGACTGCCGGGGTCAGCAATTGTTTGGGCACCACCATCAGCATCGCCTTAAGTGCCGAGCCGATGAAGCCGGTTCGCTCCGCGATCCCGATGCCGAGCATCCCCACCAGTACAATGCCAAGCGGGGCGAAGTTGATGAAATTCTTGACCATGCTCGAGATCGCCCAAAACAGGCCGTCACGCGTCAGGATGTTGTTGGCCTCGTAGATCTTGCCGGTGGCCACCCACTTCACCTCAGAAGGCTCGGCCGCTTGGCCAAGCGCGGGCGTCTGCTCCGGCAAACGCTCCTCGACGACCCACTGCGTCTTCGCCGCCACCGCCGAGGCGACCATCACCAGCACTGTGCCGATGAGAAACAGCGTCGCCGGGTCTGGCAGTCGGTTGCCGATCCTCTCTATCCAGCCCAACCAGCCAGTGGTGGATCGTGGTTTTATTTTGGAATCGGAGTAAGCCATTATTGCGTGAAAACACGGATTCTGCCCAGGCAGTACCGCAGGTCAATTCTCGATTGCTTTTTGAACACTTGCCCCCCACTCTTTGCCCAAGAAAATGAGGATGAAAAACGCCATCACACTTATCGCAGCAATTGCCTTCCTGACGGGCCCCCTTGGCCAAGCGGTCGAGCTATCGGAGAAGGACAGCGGCAAAATCGCCCGGGTCGTCGGGTTCCTACTCTCCAACACTCACTTCAAGCGCACGCCGCTCAATGACGACATTTCGCAGGCATTCCTCAAGAAATACATGGAGTCGCTCGACTACAGTCGGATGGTTTTCCTGCAACCCGACTACGAGGAGTTCGAGGCCAAGTACGGCACGCTGCTCGACAACCTGACCAAGCGCGGCGACGTCTCGCCCGCCTACGAGATTCACAAACGCTACTTCACCCGGCTCAAGACAGCGCACAGTTGGCTCGAGGAAATCATCTGGGCGGACATCGATTTCTCAGTCGATGAGTCATTCGTTCCCAACCGAACCAAGGTGGACTGGCCCGCGACCGAAGCCGAGGCCCGCGACCTCTGGCGCAAGCGCATCAAGTACGAAGTGCTCGGAACACGACTCGGCAAGCGGCGCGGCGTCGAGGCCATGAACGCCAAGGCCGACAACGTCGAAGCAATCAAAAAAGACGACGGCACACCGGTCAAAGCATACGACGTCAAGGCCGAGAAGGAAAAGATCCTGCGCCGCTACGAGCGCTTCCTCCGGGTCCGCACCGAGATGGATTCCGGCGACGTGTTGCAGGTTTACCTCACCGCTCTCTCCAACGGCTACGACCCCCACTCTGATTACTTCAGCCCACGCGAGGCCGAGAACTTTGAGATCAACAACATCAAACTCTCCCTAACCGGCATCGGCGCCCGACTGCAGTGGGACGACGGCTACACCAAACTCATCGAACTCGTCCCCGGTGGCCCGGCCATCCGCAGCAAAAAGCTCAAGCCAGGAGACCGCATCGTCGCCGTGGCCCAAGGCGAGAATGGCGAATCGCTCGATGTAGTCGAGATGGAACTCGACAAGGTAGTCGACAAGATTCGAGGCGAAAAAGGCACATTGGTTCGCCTGACCATCATCCCAGTCGATGCCGCCGATGACAGTGAAACCCGGGAGGTCAGCCTGGTCCGCGACAAGATCAAGCTGACCGACAGCCTAGCCAAGGGACAGGTCATCGACTACCCGAAGGAGGACGGCTCGCAGCCGCGACTGGGCGTGATCGACCTACCGCAATTTTACGAAAACTGCGCCCGTGACGTGTCGCTGATTCTGGATCGTTTCAAAAAAGAAAAGGTCACCGGCGTCGTGCTTGACCTCCGGCGCAACGGTGGCGGCCTGCTGCCCGAGGCCGTAAAGCTGGCCGGCCTGTTCATCGACCAAGGCCCCATTGTACAGGTCATCGACAGCCGGCAGCGGAAACAAGTCCTGCAGGACAACGACACCAAGATCGGGTACGACGGCCCGATGATTGTCCTCGTTGGCAAGCTCAGTGCCTCCGCCTCCGAGATTGTCGCTGCGGCGTTGCAGGACTACGGCCGGGCACTCGTCGTCGGCAGCCTCTCCACCCACGGCAAAGGCAGCGTCCAAACTGTCATGCCGCTCAACAACTGGGTGCGCCTACCCGACTCCGGCAAGCTCAAGCTCACAGTGTCAAAATTCTACCGTGTCGCCGGTGGCACGACC
>JASLKI010000006.1 GCA_030747575.1 Verrucomicrobiota bacterium
TTGCGCCCAGGAGCTGCCTTCTTCTTGGCTGCCTTCTTCTTCACAGCTTTACGCTTTGGCTTGGCTGTCGGGGGAGGGTTGATCCGGCACCGGAGGCCCGTCGGGTTCCTTGGACATCGTTCAAACCCAAGTCGATCTCAAAGCCAGCGGATCAGGCGTCTTTTTTAGACTCATCGCCGCTGGCCTGCTCGGAGATTTTAGGGGTGGGCGGGGGGGTGTAATCGGGGGGGTCTTCCATGGCGCGTTCCATCTCGCCGGTGGCGTCGCGCGTGGCTTTCTTGAATTCCTTGATGCCCTGTCCCATGCCCTTGGCCAGCTCCGGCAGTTTTTTGGCCCCAAACAATACCAGCACAACTGCGAGGATGAGAATAATTTCCCAAGGGCCTAGGCCGCCAAATGCCAATTGATAAAAAGATGTCATAGTTCGTTAAAAAAAACGTCGGGCAATTTAGCCTGTTTTTCCGCAATGTAAAGGGCCAACTCCACGGGGAATATTGGCCAAAAAATCAGTTGCCCGGCTTGGGCTTGAGCAGCACGAATTCCCCGCGGCGATTGCGGGCGAAGGCAGCGTCATCGAGGCCCGTGTCAGCGGGTCGATCCTCGCCCAGGCTCATCGTACGGATTCGGTCGGCGCTCACTCCCAAGCCAACCAGCGCGTCGCGGACGCTCAATGCCCGGCGTTCGCCTAGGGCGCGATTGTATTCCTCGGTGCCGCGCTCGTCGCAGTGGCCCTCGATCATCACCTTGTTCTGCGCGTCTTGTGCCAAGATGCCGGCGACCGCCTCCACTTTGCCAAGGTCGTCAGGGTAGATTTCAGAGCGATCCACCTCAAAGTAAACAGTTTGGGCCGCCAAGGCTTCGCGATCCATCAGCATGTCCTCAAACTCCTCGAGACCGGACAGGCCGATGTTGCCGGATTCATCAACCGTGACGACATCCCCGCCGTTGCCAAGGGAGCCGCTGGTGTCCCGGCCGATAAGGCCCCCTGCACCCGCCACGTTGGCGTTTCCGCCCGGGATGGGGGTGATGTTCTTCGGCTTGGTTTTGCACCCGGCCGAGGTGGCTGCCATGAGGGTTACCAGAATTATACCAACTTGTTTCGCTATAGTCATGGTTTTGAGGTTAGCTGCCTTGCTTCATTTGCTCCAATCCGCTTGGGTACAGTTGCCCGGAAAGCTACGCGGCAGAGTCTTGACTCGTTTGGTGGGCACGTCAAGTACTGATAAAACACGTTTTCCCCGGGAGCGGCTGGTAAACATGAGCGTGCGCGAGTTGGGCGCCCACGAGGGGTCCTCCCCGGTGGCGAGGACTTCCACGTTTCCGCCGCCCGGCGGGACGATGCATATCTCGAACACTCCGCCTCCGCGCATGGTGGTGAAGACGATCGCTTTGCCGTCGGGCGACCAACTCGGCTCGGTGGCATTAAAGGCACCGACCGTGCGGATTCGCGACATGGCCCCGCCATTTGCCGGTATTTTGTACAAAGCCGTGCGACCACTGGCCCTGGAGACGAAGCAAATCCAGCGTCCGTCCGGCGACCAGCAGGGCGACGACTCCGCCTCCTTGGTGGTGGTGAGCCGACGCACGCCGGTGCCGTCGGCGCTGGCCGTCCAAATATCCGGGCTGCCGGCCTTGCTGAGCACCATCGCCACACGGCGTCCATCCGGCGACACCGCCGGGCTGATGTTCGAGCCGGAATAACGGGCGACGATGCGGCGCACACCGGTATGGATGTTGTGCGAGTAAATGTCGGGGTTGTTCCGGCGGTAGGAGTAGTAAAAGAGTGAGTCATTATTCGGAGTCCATTCCGGCCCAGCGGCGATGGAGTTGTCGTGGGTCAAGCGCTTGGAGTTGTGCCCGTCAAAGTCGGCGACGTGAATCTCTGTGTCGCGCCCGTGGAACTGTCGGAAGGCGATCTTGGTCAGGCCAATGCCGGGAGAGCCGGTGATCGCCTCAACAGCGTTGTTCGCGAACGTGTGCGCCTGCCGCCGCAGGCTGCCTCCCTGATATCGCTTGTTCAGGATGAACCCGCGTTTCAAATGGTCGTACACCGCGCCGTTGATGCTGCCGGCGTTGCTGCCCTTGATGGTGAACTGCGCCTTGGCTTTATCCACGAACTCGAAGCCCTGCACGAACAGATCGAACTTCAGCAGGGCCAATGTTTCGCCGGTGAAGCCCTCGAGGGTCACCGGGATGGCCTTGACCTCGCCGGCGTCAAAAACGTCGACATCGATTGAGCGCTGCGCCTGGCCAAGTGCGAGACAGGCCAAAAACAGGCCGGCTAAAACAGGGAATTGGATGAGGGTAGCTTTCTTCATGAAAAACTTCTTGAGTTAAAATTTAGGTTGAAGGTCTGTTGCGAGCCTTTCATCGACTCGGGGAACGGCTTGATGAACTTCACGCGGTCGAGCGCCTTTTGCACCGAGCGATCCCAACTCGCCACGCCGGATTTGCCCATGACCCGGGCCGAGAGGATCCTGCCGTTTCGGGCGATGACCAGGCGCACCTTCACGACTGGATCGCCGCTGATCGCGCCGGGGTGGATGGTGGCGTCCATGTATTTGCGGCGGATGAGCGACTCGTATTTGGCCGAGGCATACCGGCCAAGAGGGACATTCACCGACGTGCGGCCGGAGAGCTTAGTTTGGAGCTTGTTAAGTGCTGTCTGCCGCTTTTCCGCTTCCTTTTGCGACTCTTTTTTTTGAGCATCCGGTTTCCGGACATTCGAGTTGAGGTTGACCTTTATTTTCGGCTTGGGGGGGATGGGCTTTGGTTTTGGTTTCGGCTTGGGTTTCGGAGTGATTTTTTTCGGCTTGGGGGGGATGGGCTTTGGTTTTGGTTTTGGCTTGGGCTGGACTTTTTTTGGTTCGGGCTGCTTGGTTTTGGGCGGCGCGGGGGCTGGCGGGGGAGCCACCGGAGCCACTGGGGCTGCCGGGGCGAGTAGCTTGTCTATCACTTCCGACGGAACCAAATCGATCACCCGCACCTTCTCCTCACGCTTCGCCAGGAGCATCGGGCCAAGCACGAGCATGGCTAGAATCAGCGCGTGAAACACGACTGAACCAACCACGCAACTGCGTTTTAACCTACCCATTCTTCCTGCCTCCTTGCTTATTCCGGCTCTGTCCGCAGGGAAACCCGCATGATGCCGTTTTGCTCGCAGCGGTTCAGCACCGCGGCGACTGCGCCGTATGTCCCGCGGTGATCCGCCCGGACGTACACCAAAATATTCGGATTGTTTTGATGATCCGCAACCAGTTTTTGTTCAATCTGCCCGAGCGACAACGACTCGTTGTCGAGCATGTAGCCTCCCGACTGATCCACCTCGACGGTGCGAATGTCGTTCCTGTCCAGCGGCCTGTCCGGCTGTCCGCCGCCGGGGAGGTCGAGGGACAAGCCCTGCTCGAGCAGCGGCGTGGTGATCATGAAAATAACCAGCAACACGAACGCCAGGTCGATGAGCGGCGTGACGTTGAGGTCGCTCAGCGTGACCAGCGGGTTGCGTTGTGAGAACCGGCGCATGACGAACTAAAGTTTACTCGCTGCGATCGTGATCAACTTGTACGCGCCGAATGCCACGATCATCATGAACGCCGCCTGGCCAAGCGTGACCTTTTGTGATTTGCCGAACAGCCGCCGCTTGAGTTTCCCGAACCGGCTCTTGTGCATCCTGTGACGACACTCTGGGCACGAGGAAATAACCCTCTGCACCTTGGCCCCGCATTTCTTGCATTTGACGAAAAGTTGCGAGTTGCAGTACTCGCACTGCTTGAGGTCGCCGGGGTTCAGGTGGCTGCACTTCGGGCAGAGCAACCCTTTTTCTCCCTGCACTAAATTTTTCGAGGGCATATCGTTTATTCGTCCTTCAGGAACTCGGTTTCCATGCACGAGGCCAGTTCCTGCGCGAAGTTGTCCAGCTCCACCGTGAACACCCGCAGGTTGTGCACCAGCCAGTTGTAGCCGACCATCGACGGGATCGCCACCAGCAGCCCGGCCACCGTCGTGCCCAGTGCCGCCGCCACGCCCGGCGCCATCACCGGCAGGCTGGCGGTCTGCAGCATGGCGACGTTGGTGAAGGTGCTCATCACCCCCCAGACCGTGCCCAGGAGCCCGACGAATGGCGCGCCGCTCACGGCGCTCGCAAGCTGGATCAGCCCGCTCTCGAGCTTGAGCGACTCCTTGGCCACGTCGCTCTCGATGGTGCGCTTGACGTGTTCCATCGACTTTACGGTGGCGTAACGCTCCGTTCCGAGTTCGCCCTCGGTGCCATTTGTCTTGAGCCGGTCCAGCAGATCTTTGCAGCCGTTGTCGTACACGTTGAACAGCGGGCATCCCTCGATGTGGATATTGCGGTCATGGATCACGAGCACGCCCTCGTGCTGGTGAAACTCATTGACAAACAGCTTGTTCAGCTTGCGCGCCTGCCGGGTCTGAAGCACTTTTTGCAACATCACCGACCAGACAAACATCGATAACACCCCGAGGAAAACGATGATGGATTTGCCTGCCAGCGTGGACGCACTCCACACGTAAATAAGCTCATTCGGGGCTGCCACCGGTGCCCCAGCCTGTAAAAGCATAATCATCTCTGCGGTGTTCGCGAACGAACCCACTCCTTGGGGGCAATATCCTTAGCCCTTGGCCAAGGGCTGGTCAAAGGCAAACCGGCGATTTTTTATGATTTTTTTGATCCAAGCCTTGGCCAAGCGGGGTTGGAAATGTTAAGTCACACGCTGGTTCACAACACAACCAGCAACTCGATGAAAATAGCCATCCCCAAGGAGATCAAAAAAGAGGAATAAAGGGTCGGACTGCTCCCCTCGGTCGACTGCCGTTTTTCGAAGCAACCCAAAGCGGTGCAGAGAACCGCGCTCCACGATGCTGTCGCGACAATAAATGTCCCGTTGTTATGTCGCTCGCATCCGGCCAAACGGATTGATCGGCCTTTGCCACCGCTTCCGCCCGTGATTAACTCGCCCGATGCAAAAGGACGAGATTGCCGACATCCTCAGGGAGATCGGGGTGTTTCTCGAGTTGAAGGGCGAGAACCCGTTCAAGACGCGCGCCTACCAAAACGGCGCGCGCACTCTCGAGAGCCTCACCGAGCCTTTGGCCAAGCTCGTCGAGGAGGAACGCCTGGGTGACATCAAGGGTATAGGCAAGGCGTTGGCTGAGAAGATCACCGAGCTGGCCACCACCGGCCGCCTCGCCTATTACGACGAGCTCAAGGCCTCGATCCCCGCCGGCCTCATCGCCATGCTCAACATTCCCGGTTTGGGGCCGAAAAAGGTCAAGGCTGTTTACAGCAAACTCGGCCTCGAGACCGTCGAGGCACTCGAGCAGGCATGCAAAGACAGCCAACTCGCCGAGCTGCCCGGCTTCGGCAAAAAGACCGAGTCGAAAATCCTCGAGGGCATTGAGTTCCGCCGCAACTACGCCTCGCACCACCACGTTAGCGCCGCCCTCAACCTTGCCGAACCCATCCTTGAGCAGCTCCGCGCCCACCCCGACGTTATTCGCTGCAGTACCGCCGGGAGCCTACGCCGCCACAAGGAAATCGTCCGCGACATCGACTTCCTCGTTTCGTCGAAAAATCCGGAGTCGATCATCGATTTTTTCACTGGCCAAGCATGCATCCTCTCCGTATCGGTCAAGGGCGACACCAAGGCTAGCGTCATTCTCGAGGGCGGCATTCAAGGCGATCTGCGCGTTGTGAGCGACGCCGAGTACCCGTTCGCGCAGGCCTACTTCACCGGCAGCAAGGAGCACAATATCGCCATGCGCCAACGTGCCATCGCCCGCGGCCTGCGCCTCAACGAGTATGGCCTGTTCAAGAGCACCGAGGAAACCCGCGACCCCAAGCTGCGGCTAGACTGCAAAACCGAGGAGGACATCTTCGCCGCGCTCGACCTCGCCTACATCCCGCCGGAGCTGCGCGAGGACAAGGGTGAGTTCGACGCCGGCGAGGCGGGCAAAATCCCGCGTCTCATCGAGTGGACCAATCTCAAGGGCTCGCTGCACAACCACTCCAACTGGAGCGACGGCGCCGAGTCGCTCGTGGAGATCGCCGACCACATGAGCGGGCTGGGATGCGACTACTGGGCCATCACCGACCACTCGCGCGCATCGTTCCAAGCCAACGGCCTCGACGAGTCGAGGCTCCGCAAACAGATCGCCGAGGTCGCGCGCGTCAACCAGCAACTCGAGGCCGACGGCAACCCCTTCCGCCTGCTCAGCGGCATCGAGGTGGACATCCTCAAAACCAAGCTCGATTTTGACGACACCCTGCTCGCCGAGCTCGACGTCGTTGTTGCCAGCCTGCATGTCGCCGGCAGCAACGAGGCCGACAACACCAGCCGCCTCATCGCCGCCTCTGAGAATCCCAACGTCCACATGCTCGGCCACCTCACCGGCCGGCTGCTGCTCCGCCGCGAAGCCTATCCCGTCAATCAGCACGCCGTCATCGACGCCTGCGCCGCGACCGGCACTTGGCTCGAGCTCAACGCCAACCCGTACCGTTTCGACCTCGACTGGCGCCTGTGGCAGCACGCCAAGGCTAAGGGTGTGAAATGCGTCATCAACACCGACGCCCACCGCAACGAGCACGCCGGTTTTTTACGCTTGGGTACCGGCATCGCCCGCAAAGGCTGGCTCACCGCCAACGACGTCATCAACACCCTCCCCCTGCCCAAGCTCCGCAAGGAACTAGCCAAAAAACGAAACAAGAAATAACTGCTTGGCGAAGCGCTTGGGTTTTAGTCGAGGGAGTGGCGGCTGCGGAAGGCGAGGTACACCGCGCCGCCGATGAGGCTCCACAGCAGGCTGCCGGCGAACGCCAGCAGCGAAAGCGACAACGCCGCCTTGGCCTCGATGCCGATCGCGGTGGCAGACAGCAGCCACACATAAAGATTTTCGCGGACACCGATGCCGCTGGGCGTGATTGGCAGTGCGCTGATGCAGATGATCGCCGGGACGATGAGCAGCAGCACGCGGAAATGTTCGCCCATAGGCAGGCCAAGCCCGAAGCCAAGCGCGACGATCTGCAGCACGCAGGCCGTGCTGAGCAGCATCGACCAGCCGAGCACGCGCGGGAGGAAGCCGGGCTTTTCGCCGAAGGCGTGGCACGCCTCGATGCAGCGCACCAACACGTCGCCCTTGGGCAGCTTGGCCAGGAATGCCTCAAATTTCAGGCGCGCGCCAGTTGGCCCGGCCCAAAATGACAGCACGACGACCAGGCCGCTCGCGAAGAGCATGCCGAGGACGACGAGCATCACGGCCATGAAGCGTTGCTGGCTCATCACGACGCCCCAGTTGGCCAGGGCCATCAGCGAAACGAAGAGCAGCATCGCGAAAAGGCCAAGCAGCCGGTCGACAACGACGGTGGTCACGGCCTCGGCTTTTCTGTGTGCGGTCTCTGCGGCGGCGAAGTAGGCCTTGAGCAGGTCTCCGCCGGTCGAGCCGAGCAAAAAGGAGTTGAAGAAATGGGCCACGAGCGAAATGCCGGTGGCGCGGCCAAGCGACAGGTGCAATCCCTGCACCGCCAACACCAAACGCCAACGGATGACGCCGATGAAAAT
>JASLKI010000007.1 GCA_030747575.1 Verrucomicrobiota bacterium
GACCTGAACAACTTCTCCCCTCTCAGTGGCGGACAACAGGGACACGAATACACCAACTCCTTCAATCTCTCCATGCCCGGAGTAGAGAAACTCTTCTTCAGAGTCACGAAGACAGTCGCGAAAAACTGACATCAAAGTTGCTGAAGCCTAAAAAGATATTCTTAATACAACTCCATACTCTCATTTTTTCTCTTTCTCGAACATCACTGCGACTCACCACACCCCACTAGCACCACGGCTACGATTGTTGTGATTAGGAGGTGTTTCATTTTATCGTAACCCATTAGGGGGATGGTAGCTCCAACCGGGATAATGGAGTTAGAGCTAACATCGCGTTTAAAGCAATAATACCTTTTTTAGACTCTGATAAATTGGAACTTTTTAACAAATTTCCGCCACAAAAGACAATCTACGACGATAACTCCTAAGGCTACTATTACCATCACCCTGATGGCTTATGAGAAAATTAATCGCAGATTTTGAGAAACCCCTTCAGTTTTCAATCCTTCACCCGAAGACTTTCTCGTCCTATCTTTAATAGTTCGTTAATTGAGAATAGGTAGAGTTTATTCTCTTCCTCGAGGTCATCTGGTAGTAACCAGATGTGTTCATTGAAGACCGCCATGCCTTCTCGTGTAAAGTTTCCTGACGCACGGCGGGGCAGTCTAAGTTCCGCGGTGATTTGCCGTGTCTTAACATTGATCAACTGGATCAAAGAACGCACTCGACCTGCTGGTAACTTGGAGCTCTTGTCGAGCCCGCTTGCGACCAAAAACCCCTCGTGTACCTTCCAGTCCTGCACCGCAACCGACCAATTTGGCAAATTACGAATGAACGAGTTGCGCTCGTAGTGATGCATGGGGTTGCCATCTACTGAAAGCTCGTAGGCAAGCAAAGTATCCCAATTAGCACCAAAGAGCCGCTTTGGACTGCGTGAAACTGCAATCGCACCTATGTGATCGTTGATGGTTATACTTTCGGTAGGCGTCGCATCACCTTTGTCTATCAAAGAGCGTATTGAGAACTTGCGGACTATGGTTTTGCTGTTACGACGACTTTGTGAGATTGGAATCCAAAGGTTTTCACCGTCGGAATCAAATCCGCCGGGGTGATCAAGCATGCCAGACCAGCTCGCGGGCTGGGAGGTCGGCGTAATATCCCAGATTTTAGTCCAAGTCCTTTTACTCTCGTTGCAATTTTCTTTCTGGCTGCTCGGATTGCAGCGTAACCAGAGTAGGAGAGCGCGGCGTGGGTTTATATCGTCTCGGCGTGCTGTAACGAAAAATCCGTTTTGATGAACAAGGAGTCCTTGCGTATGAGCTTTCGAGGGCTTCCCGTTGATGTAGAGAGGCGGCAACATCCACGTATGGATTTTAGAGGCATCCAATTGCGCGCCTGGAACAGCCGATGAGGTCTTTGACTTGCTGAGGGTTTGTGCGTTTGATTGCCTGACCAATATAGTGAGTGCAACGCACGATAGTAGTGTTCGGATCAATGATCGCATTAGTTCTTTTGGGCAATCACTTCGCTTCAGCTTTCAATTCTCCGCCAGTTTTACCTCCGTGTTTGCGAAGCAGGTCTGCGAAAGCCTTAGCAGCTGGATATTAATCCTTTTTATGCTCCTTTACTGATGGAGATGCTTCGGTCGTTATCACATGAATCACGTACATCTGCCGGGTCTTGTTCTTGGCAATACCGGGTACAAGGATCCCATCATTGGTCCGGTTCCAGCGTGGGGCAGGGTCGATGCGGATGTCACCACTATATGATCCTTTGTCGAACCCTTTGCTACGGACAAAGGCGCTGTCGCTCCGGCGATAAATGGCGTAATAATTATTATTGTTTTTTTTGTACCCGTTGACAAACAAGTCGGCGTTTGGAGAAAGCGAAATATCACCCTCTGGTTTGGGAAACATCTCGGGTGTGCCCAACTGTCCAACTATCTTCTTTTTATCCACGTCGTAGAAAATCTGATTATCTCCCTGTCGGCCAATCAACAGGTTACCTTCGGCCCATTCGGGGTGGCCGCCTATATGCTTGTCGTGCAGGGTCAACCCAGAGCCGTCGGTGTGAATTGAGCATGGCATGTTGATCTTATCGCCTTTTTTCCCGCTCCACCCACCTCGCACAAAGAAGTACGCACGATCGCTCTTTCGGTTCAAAAGGGTATGGTTTATGAATAATCCTCTGTGTTTTATCTCAGGGTTACGCTGCTTCAATGCCTCATCGAGTTGACGATAGGATACGAGCAAGCGTTTCTTTCCAGTTTTGATATCCACGATGAATATACCGTCGTTTTTTGGTGCTATTTCGCCTCTGGACCAATCCAATGCTTCTGGATAACCAGTCACCAATCGTAGGCGTGCCAGACGGCCATAATTTATGGCAAGAAAAGCTGATCCATCAGCGGCGACGCCACCATTGCCGACGGGGGAATCATCGTATCTGTACTCATGCACACGCTTTTTCTTTTCAAGGTCATACAGGACGGTAAATACTTTGCCCGTCTTGACATCTCGGTCGTTAAAAAAGAACTGTGTGTCAGCTTTTAACGGGTTCCAATAAAACATAGTGCCCTGCTGGGGATTCCATGCGTGTGTTTTGTCTAACCGTACAATCTTGTTGTTCTGGTCGGTATCAATGACAAACACAGTAGAGGCCTCATCAGGGTTGGGCATGCGATCGATTCTATCTACTTCAAGGCCCAGCACATATCGTCCACTGGCGTTCCACGGAATTGTCTGGCATTGGCCGATGTACCCAAAGAAATGATGCTTTTTGCCCGAAGTAAGTTGCTCAACCTTCAGACTGATTAAGGGTGCTTTTTCAGCATAACCTTTCAAGCAACCGAGGACGCCAACGCACAAAACGGCCAATACCTTCATCATATAACTGTTATTTATGTTTTAAATATAAAATATTTTTAAAGAGCTGCGCCTCCCCACATCCATCCAACAGCACAGCTGCGGTTGTTGTGATTAGGAGGTGTTTCATTTTTCTATAGCTTTCAATTCTTCTCCCGTCTTGCCGCCGTGATTTCTGAGAATGGCGGCGACGTCCTCCTTTTTGTTCCTGATGGCCCAGTCCAGCGGCGTGTCCCCAAATGCGATGGTGACATTGACGTTCGCGCCGTTGGCCAACAGTAGTTCCACGATCTCTTTTTGGCCGGTCGAGGCCGACTTGTGCAGAGGGGTTGTTCCGCCTCCCCCATTCACTTTCGCCCCCTTGGCAAGGAGCAATTCAACCATCCCGGGGAGACCTTCTTTCACGGCGGAATCCAGCGGGGACTCAGCGAAGGCATCCTTCGCGTTGACGTCCGCGCCTTTGGTCAACAACAGCTCAACAATGTTCCTGCGATTTTTTTTAACTGCTGAAAAGATCGGCGACGCTTTGCTATCACCCCCCTTGGCCTTGACGTCCGCACCTTTGGCAATGAGCAGCTTGGCCACTTCCGCGTGGCCGGCACTTGCCGCAAAATGAAGCGGAGTCAATCCGGCGGCATCCCCCGCGTTGACGTCCGCACTGCTAGAAATCAACAATCCGGCGACGTCAACCTGCCCACCACGGGCCGTGTAATGCAGGGCGGTGGAGCCCCATTTGTTTTTTGCATCCACGCCGGTGCCGGCGGCCAGATGCTGCTGGACGATCCCCATGTCTCCCTTCCACGCAGCCTGGTGGATGGGAACGCCGGGCACTTCGACCTTGGCGGCCGCGTGGGCGGGTTTTGCCTCGGCCGGATTCTGCGACGATGTCGTCCCGCATCCCGCCAACAGCGAGGCGGCGATTGTTGATATAATTGCTTGTCTCATCAGCTTTCTGAATGGCGAAACAGTAGCAGCCCACCCTGTGCCGGCCAACTTCAATCCCGCGGCACAACCCTGTCAAAGGACAACGTACGACAGCAACTCCTCCATTACCCGATTGATTTCGGCGCAGGCGGTTTCGGAGGTTTTCCGGATATTCGCATCCGTTTGCACGTAATCTCCCGGCACCAGTTCGTCACCGCAGTGTTCGAGGATCAATGCCGCTGATTCCGGCGTCGTCTCGAGATGGAACTGCAGTCCAACGACATTCCGGCCGATCTGAAACGCCTGGTTCTCGCAGGCATCACTCTTGGCCAAGTGCACCGCCCCGCTTGGCAGGTCAAATGTCTCGCCGTGCCAGTGGAACACCGGAACACCCGGCGGCAACCGAAAAACATCCTCACCCGTGACCGCCGCCTCCAGCGGAAACCAGCCGATCTCCGTGTAACGGCCGGAGTATACCTTGGCACCAAGCGCACTGGCGATTAGCTGCGCCCCAAGGCAAATCCCAATGACCGGCAGACCAAGCCGGACCGCCTGGCGAATGAATTCCTTTTCCTGCACGAGCCACGGATGCACCGATTCGTCGTTAACGCTCATCGGCCCGCCCATCGCGATGACGAGATCGACTTGGCTCAAATCCGGAAGCTTAGCCGACTCGTAAAACCGCGTGTATCGAACATCTGCATTCCGACTGACGAACCAGCGTGACATGCTCCCTACCCCCTCGAAGGCGACATGCTGTAACACGTGAACATTCATCCCAAATCAGTTAACAGAAAAACAACCAACCAACAGGCACCGGCCGACATCGGCGAGAAAGTCGCGTCGGGAATTGAGACGAAACCTAGCGTCCTGAGAATGAAGGTTCTTTTTGCATTGCGATTCAACGATAAACCTCGATATTTCGCCCGTCAAGCTGCCCTTCCCTACCCAACCAAGCACTTGGCCAAGCTCGCCTTTGGCTTGGCTTCGGGATGGCTATTGCTACGCTGCCACCGAGCCATTTGAACGCATCATGATACGCCTCGTCCATTTCTCTGCCTTCGCCGCCTTCGCCGTTGCCGCGCTTGGCCAAATCTCAAAACCGGCCGATGCACCCAAGCCGCTCTCCCCCGCCGAGAGTGCCAAGCTCGTGAACCTCCCGCCCGGCTTCCGGCTGGAACTGGTCGCCGACGAGCCGCTCGTCCGCCAGCCCTCCGGCGTCTGCTGGGACGCGCACGGCAACCTATTCGTCAGCGAACTGCACGGCTACAATATCGAGGGCCAGTTCGACATCGAGGAGTTGAACAAGACCGGAAAGCTTGACCGTGTCGTGCGGCGCATCGCCGCGAACCAGGACGCCATGCGCCGAGCCGAGAAGGAACAGTTCGGCACGGTCAAGCGGCTGATCGACTCCGACGGCGACGGCGTGATGGATCACGCCGAGGTGTGGGCCGACCAGCTGCCGGCCTGTCTCGGCATCTGCCCGGCTCGTGGCGGCATCATCGCCATCTGCGCGCCAGATATAGTGTACCTCGCTGACCGTGACGGCGACGGCCGCGCGGAGGTGCGCGAGACGCTGTTCACCGGCTTCAAGTTCGGCGTCATCGAGCGCCGCATCAACTCGCCGCAGTGGGGGCCTGACAACTGGATTTACATCGACGGCGGACAGGGCGGCCGCATCACCGGCCCGCGCCTTCCCGCGCCAGTCGATATTCCTGTCACCGGATTTCGCATCAAACCGGACGGCTCAGCCATCGAACCGATCAGCGGCCACACCAGCACGTACGGCTTCACCTTCAACGCCGATGGCGACCGGTTCGTGATCTCCACCGGCACGCCCGGCATCCAGGTCGCGCCGTTGCCATGGCGCTATCTCGCGCGCAACCCAGACATCGCGGTGAGTGCCTCACGCCGCAACGCTGCAAACTACAACACCTCGTTCCCTGTCAGCCAACCTCACCCGTGGCGCACCAAACGCGCAGCCGATCCCGGCTTCGGTAAATATTACAGCGACCACTACGGCACGGCCGAGTCGATCCCCAACGGCTTCTTCACCTCCGCCTGCTCGCCGCTCGTCTACCGGGACTCCGCTCTGCCGGGGCTGCGCGGCCAAATCCTCGCCTGCGCCCCAGCCCAAAACCTCGTCCACCGCGCTCTTCTTAGCCGCAACGGAACGCTCCTAAAAATCCGCCGCGCGACGAGCGAGGCGAAGTCAGAATTTCTCGCATCTGGCGACATTTGGTTTCACCCGATCCACCTCTCGATTGGCCCGGAGGGAGCCATTTACATTGCCGATTATTACCGCGAAATCATCGAGGATTACTCCGCAATCCCGCGCTATTTGCAGCAACAATACGGACTGGCCGACGGCAACGACCACGGCCGTATTTGGCGGCTCGCGCACGACGATATGCCCGAACCGCAGTCGCCGAACTTGGCCAGGCTCAGTAATGCCGCGCTGACCCGCGAACTCGCCAGCCCGCGCCATTGGCGGCGCCAAACCGCCCGCCGCATACTGCTCGAACGGGGTGCCCGACTGCCCAAAATCGCCCTGCCGACGGACGACACCGCCGCGGCCGTCAACACGCTGTACACGCTCGACGGCCTCAAGCAACTCAACGACAACACTCTCGCCGCCGCGCTTGGC
>JASLKI010000008.1 GCA_030747575.1 Verrucomicrobiota bacterium
GCAGCGCTGTATCGCTCCAGTTTGAGCAGGCCGGTGACGAGGTTGAACCGCGCCTGCGGCAAGTCCGGCTTGAGCGCCACCGCCCGCTCGAAGCTCGCCGTCGCCTCGGCGATCCGGCCTGACTCGACCCGGCGCGCCCCAATTTGAAAATGCGCCTCGGCAAACGTGTCGTCGAGTTGTGCCGCCCTTGTGAAGTGGCCAAGCGCCCCGGTTGCATCGCCGGCGGCCATCGCTTTTTCGCCAAGGCGATACGGGATGCCGGCGCGCGCCCGGGCCAATTGGGCGGTCGCCTCGGGGAAGTCCGGCTGAAGCGCCAGCGCACGGCCAAGCGACGCCGACGCGTCGCCGTATTGCCCGGCCTTGTTCTGCATCGCGCCAAGTTGGTAGTGAAGAATCCGGCTCCACGATGTTTGCCCGATGGCGCGCTTCAGCGAATCAACCCCCTCGTCGTGACGGCCGGCGGACGACAGCAGCAACCCGCGCCGCTGCAACAGCCGCCAGTCGTTGGGCCGGGCTTTCAGCGCGTTGTCGTAAGTCGCCAACGCCGCCGTGCGGTCTAGTCTCCTAGCCACGCGCTGCGCCTCGTCGCGTAGTTGGCCAAGCGCCTCGTCGTTGTTGAGTCGGTGATTGAACGGCGGCTGTTGCAATCGCCGAATGACACTGGCCAACACCACGCCGCGATCCCAGTCTGTGTACGCCAAACGCCCTGCACACTCGCCGGACGTCAGCCACGGACCGCTTGGCTTGTCACCGCCCGACGCGAGCCGCGACGCGATGCCCTCGGCGAACAACTTGGCCAAGCGGTGGTTTCCCTCGAACGTAAAATGCACGTGCTCGTAAAACGTTTCGCGCCCGGCGATGCCGCTTGGGCTTTGCGCGTCGAGCGCGACTTGGGCGTCGATGAAAGTCACGTTGCCGGATCCCGCCTGGCCAAGCGCCTGAGTGATCGCATTGAGCTTCGAGTCGGCGCGAAAACGTAGCGCGTCCAAGTCTCGCGCCCGAACGTAGTGGCTGTGCGCCTCGCCGGTTTTGCCCTCCGCCTCGAGTGAGCGCGCCAGCTGAAACTGCTCGACTGCGTCCGGCGCAGCGAACGGCGCCGAGTCGCGCAGGTTGGATGCGACGGTTGACATCACGACATGGACCCCTGCTTGGCGACTTTCAGCGAGAATGTCCGACAGGTTTTTGTTGTGCGAATCGTAAACCCACTTGAGTTGCGGGTCGTCCGCGCGAAGTTGCTGGTCGAGAAACATTCCCATGCCCTTCCACTGCGCGCCGTCTGCGTTCTCCGTTGAGTCGCTGAAACTGGCAACCCACTGTCCGAACCGGAGCTGCTTGAGGCTCAAGCCCAGGCGTAATGTGGTCAATGGTGGGGTTTTTCGGCCAAAAACAGTGCCCGCGCCGAACGGCCCCATCACCTCGTTGTGCCCGATGTAAAGCACCCAAAAGTCGCCGTCGAGACCGGCGCACTCGCGGGCGATCGGCAGGATGGCGTGGGAATTAATGGCGGTGACGGCGGCGTTGATGACCTCAAAATCACGCCCGGGAAAACGGCCCTCAAGCAGCACCTCCAAAAGTCGCGGCATGCCGAACGCCGGCTCAGGATCGCCCTCCGCCGCCGACTCGCCAAACATAAACACGCGGGTTGTGGCGGGCGACTTTTCACGGCGCAACAATGTCGGTTGCGATGCCCGCGCGAGTGTCGGCGGCAGGAAACGCCACGCGAACTTTGAGTTCTCGATCAGCGCGCCGTTTTCGTGGTGCGTCGAGGCGACAAAAAACGAAGTGGGATGCCCGTAACCGGCCAAGCGGAAAGCGCCCTCGGCCAACCCCAGCAGCAGCGCCGGTACACCGAGCATCAGCGCGAGGCGCAATAGCCAAGTGAGACTTGGGCTGGGCTTCGGCTTTGTGGACAACTGAGGCTCCATGCGGCGGCGCGTGGATTACTCCGGCTTCGGCGCGCCCGGTTTTGCCTTGGCCTTGGCCGGCGCTATGGTGCCGAACATATGGCCGCCAACCTCGCCGTGCGCCCATGTGCCAGCGTATTTGCTGCCGTCGATCACCACGTGCGCGCTGAAGGTGCCCAAGCCGGGGAGAGTCAGGTTGTCGAGCGAGATGACCGGCGTGTCGCCTGCCCACTTGACGGGGATCGGCATAGGCAGTGTCATGTCGCGTTTGCCGTACTTGATCCGCGCGGTGAACACCCACAAGTCGCCCTGCGACATTTTCCGTACAGAGAGAATGGTGTACGACTCCGTGCGCGGCGGCGCCTCATTGCCGACGACGGTGAACTGGCCGGTCAGCATGGCGTCGGTCAGCGTCGATTCAAACTGTTTGAACAATCGCGCCTGCCGGGCCTCCGGGGTTTCCGGCTTGGCCTTCGGCTCCTCGGCGTTGACCTTGGCCAAGCCGGCGATCAGTACCGCGACACTGAAGCACTCACGAATTAGATTTGCACGCATGCGGCGACTTTCCGCCCGCCCAAGCGCCAACGCAAGTCGGAAGGAACAGGACGTTTTATTGGTTGCGTCACGGTTTTCGAGTGCTACCCTGAATCCAAGCCTACAACGGTTTTGGTGAATAGCAGGTTTACGCCGGGAGTCTGTTTACTGAAGCCGATTATGGCCTCAACCGTCTGGAATCATGAAAGCAAACATTCATACCCTGATGGCTGGCAGCCTGATGCTGACCGTGGCATTGGCCGCCGGATGCCAGCGAGAGTCGAAAGGCCCGCGCGTTTACAATCACCCCCCAGCAACCGTTGGCCCACCGGCCGACCTTTCGCAGTTTGACGCCCCGGCGCCACCCGCACCAGGGGATGCCCAGCCGGTGCCGGTTGCGCAAGTTGCCGCCCCGGCCCCGGCAGCCGGTTCGCTGGAGTTGCGCCCGGAGGTGGCCAGCGTGGTGGACATGGCCAAGCGCGGAGTCGGCGACGAGGCGCTGTTGGCCTTCGTCGAGCAAAACCCGATCACCCACCGCATCGTGCCGGAGACGATAATTTTCCTCAACGACTTGGGCGTCCCAGAAAACGTGGTGGCGCTGATGATTCGACAGGGCGACGCCGTGGAGGAAAAGCAGGAGCAGGGTGGAGTACCGATGAAGCCGGCCAAGGTGACGGGACAACCGGTCGCGAGCACGCCACCGCCAGCGCCGCTGCCACCGGCGAACAATCCGCCGGTGGTCAACAACCATTATTACGGCGCACTCGATCCGTACGGCGACTGGATCTACGACGGCTCACACGGCTGGGTGTGGAGGCCGACTGTGGCCATGGTCGATGGCGGCTGGCGGCCATACAGCCAGGGCGGGCGCTGGATTTACAGTGACGTCGGCTGGTATTGGAACTCGTACTATAGCTGGGGCTGGGCGCCGTTCCATTACGGACGCTGGCATCGCTCCTCTCTTCACGGCTGGTACTGGGTGCCCGGCTACACTTGGAGCCCGGCATGGGTCATGTGGCGTTCCAACGACCATTACGCCGGCTGGGCACCGCTCCCACCGGGCTCACACTACGTGCACGGCATCGGGTACTCTTGGGGAGGCTCGCACGTTGGCTTCAGTTTCGGGTTTGGGCTTGGGCATGGCTGGTTCACCTACTGCGACTATGCGCATTTGCGCCATCGTCGGCTGCACCGACACCGGGTGCCGGACAACCGAGTGGCGATCGTTCACAACGAGACAACGGTCGTGAACAATTACATCACCGAGAACAACACCACGATCGTCAACGCCGGCATTCCACCGGCCGTGATCGCCGATAAAACGCGCGAACCGGTGCAGAAAATGCGTATCCGCGAATTGGACCTCGAGGTCGAAAGCATCGCCCGTATCGGGCAGATTGATGCCAACGGAAAAACCATGGCGATCTATCGTCCAAAGATGCCCACCCCGCCAGATACGCCAGGTGAAAAACCGGGTGGACGCACACCGGTTACCAAGAATCCGGCGCCAGGCGATTCTGCGGCAGACAAACCGGAGGCCGACCAGAAACTATTAAAGC
This sequence comes from Verrucomicrobiota bacterium, assembly GCA_030747575.1. Lineage (GTDB taxonomy): Bacteria > Verrucomicrobiota > Verrucomicrobiia > Limisphaerales > UBA1096 > UBA1096. The sequence goes on from JASLKI010000008.1 coordinate 3,998, forward strand.
AGTATGGCAACGGCACCTCCGTAGCCAACCAGACTAAAACCAGCGGTAGACTGGGACCTGGGACGCTCGCGCGGCCGCTTGGCCGGAGTTACGGCCTCTCTGGAGGCAGCAATAGCCGTTCTCTCAATAGCGGAGTGGTTGCTGCATCGCCCAGCCTCACTGGCTCCACCAAGTCCAGCCGCAGTGCCAGCACGTCGGCCAAGCCGGACGCGAGCGGCAACCGAACGCTGAAATCCACCTTCAGCGCGCCGAGCAAAAGCCACTCTTCGCCGAGAGCGAACATCACCCGCAAACCCGGCCCATCCGCCACCTCACGGCTGGTGACACCCTCCACCCGAAACTCGGCCACGCCCAGCCGTGCATGGCAACAGCGACCCTCCCCCTCGTACAGCGCACCCCGCTCGACACAACGCTCGGTGGCTCCCAAGGCAACCGTGCGGCCATCGCGCCAGCCAAGCGCACGCCCGGCCGCTCCGAGACGGTCCAGCGCAGCACCTTCGCGGAGTTACAGGGCACCAGCGGCATCACGCCCGGCTCCTTCAAGGGCCACCAGGCCACCGGCACGGATAACTCCCAACCGGTCCTACTCCGCTCCTTCACGGAGTTACTCAGCACCCTCAAGATCGGCACCCTCAAGATCAGCACCCTCAAGAAGCTATTCTCCTCCAGCACCAAGTGCTCCCTCATCCTCCTCGCGATCATCAGGTTCGTCGGGCGACAGCGGCAAGAATCCGCGCTGACAAGGAGTTGAGCCGCAAATAGGAATGAGGGGGGTAACGAGACGCACCATCGCCGCATGTTGGCTGGCGGTGTCACTTGGCTTGGCGAACGCCACCGCGCTTGGCCAAGCGCGGACGGTATACTACAGCGGCTTCGAGCCTGGGCAGGATTACGATATGGAGTACCCCATCATCGACCATGATGGCTGGCAGGGGGAAGGCACCGGTGGCAACGGCCTGGTTGAGGATAATTTCGAGGGCCTGGGCCAACAGGGCTACATTGGGTATTGGCCGCCACTGGAGGACTCCGAGGGGTACACCAGCCTTTGGCGGTCAGTCGAGGGGATCGGGCAGGAGGAAACGCGGATCACCGTCACGATGCTCATGAAGATCGCCGATTCCACCAACGATCAGCGGGACGACTTTCGCTGGTCCCTTTACAACGACAACCTGCGCCGGCTGATGACGCTGGATTTTGACAACGAAACCGGAAACATCAACTATGCGCTCGATGACGACATTTTTTTTTCCACGGGATACAAATTCAAACACGAGGCCATCTATGACCTGAAATTCGTGTTGGATTTCGCCGCCAACACTTGGACGGTCTCCATCGGCGGCGAGGGGCAGGGCGTTGTTCTTTTCATAAACGCCAAAAAACTGACCACCACCGGGCTCAATCTGACCTTCGGCGACCTGGGCCCATCATGGATCATTCACAACCCGGAGGCCCCTGGCGACAACTACATGGTTTTTGACGAGTACCGAATCACCGCGGAAACGAGCGATTTCGCGCCCAAGGCTCCCCCCACTCTCGCGTGGGGCGGATGGGCGAATGATGGCCGCGCCATGTTGCAGCTCGGAGGTGACGCCACGACCGACTACACCGTCGAAGTTTCTGACGACCTGAAAACCTGGACCCCGCTCGAGACCGCCAAGCCGGGCGACACGTGGAAGGAAATCGCCGACGCCGAAGCCCCCGACTACGAGCAGCGCTTTTACCGCGCACGCACCGTAGACTGACTCGTCCAAGCGCCGCCTTTGAATAAGGGAGTGTAGCCGCGCGTCCAAAACCGCCTTGGTTGACTTGGGAGGATGGCTTCAGTAAAATACCGGCCTTCCGCGCCTAGCCAAGCGCCCGCGGAAGGATTTTTTTGTCATGTTGAAATATATCGTTACATTCATGCTCATTGGTGGATTTTCTACGTCGCAAAACGCGAACGCCGAATCCGTGGAAATTGATGACCTTAAAGCCAATATGGCCGACTTGTCGGCCAAGCTGCCGCCCGCAGCCAAGGCGAAGGTCAGCTACAAGAAGGACATCAAGCCGTTGTTTGAAAAATCGTGCCTCAATTGTCACGGACCAAAGAAGCGGCCCAAGGGCAAGTTCCGCATCGACACCCGCGAACTGGCGCTCAAGGGCGGCTCCGAGGGCGTGGCCATCATCCCCGGCAAAAGCGACAAGAGTCCCCTGACCTACTACATCACCTATCAGGTGGTTGACTACGAGATGCCGCCGGAAGGCAAAAAAGATTATCCCAAGCTGACCAAGGAACAGATCGGTCTCGTCCGCGCCTGGATCGACCAGGGAGCCAAGTACGATAACTGATTCCGCCGCCTGATGGCGCGCCGCAAAAAAATCCTGATTGTTACCGATGATTCCGGTGAGTCGTACGAGATTCTCTATGCGAAACACCGCTTCGAGGAGGCTGGCTGGACGGCACACATTGGGGCCTCTAAAAAGAAGCGACTGCACGGCGTCATCCACGACTTCGAGCCTGGCTGGAACACCTACATTGAGCGCCCCGGCTACCTCATCGAGGCGGATATCGCACTTGGCCAGGCTAAGGCAACGAGTTACGCCGCCATCCTGTTGATCGGCGGCCGCGCACCGGAGTTTCTCCGCCACAACGACAAGCTGCTGAAGCTCGTTCGGGCCTTCGACAAGCAGGGCAAATGGATTTTCTCAATCTGCCACGGCATCCAGATTCTGATCGCCGCAGGCATTGCCGAAGGCCGCAGGCTCACCAGTTACTGCAATATTCGGTTCGAGGTCGAGCAGGCCGGCGCCAAGTGGGTGAACAAACAAAGCGTGGTCGATGGCAACTTCATCACCGCGCAAACATGGGAAAGTCATCCCGATTTTTACCGCGATATCTTCACCCGGCTTCACAAGGGCTGAATCACCACGGCTCTTTTCATAAACCCCAGCCTCGACTTTCGGGCCGGAGTTTTTTATTGCACAGCGAGTGGGCATCACGTCGCAACAACTCGCCGCCATGCAGCAGCGCCTCGCCAGCGGTAGCACCGATGCCCAGACCGCACACGCCAAGCCGGGCGCAACCGGCCCACAGGTCATCCTCGGCATCGACCCCTCGCTGCGCGGAACCGGCTACGGCGTCATCGACACCGCCCAAGCCACACCGACCACCCTCAGCCAAGGCACCATCCGCTGCCCCGCCGATTGGCCGCTCTCCCGCTGCCTGAGGGAGATCACAGAAACGCTCGAGGATGTTCTCCAAAAAACGAAACCCACCATCGCCGCTGTCGAGGGCCTGTTCTTCGCGCAAAACATCCGAACCGCACTCGTCATGAGCCAGGCGCGCGGAGCCGCGTTGGCCGCGTTGGCCAAGACCGGGCTGGACGTGTTCGAGATCGCGCCGCGCAAGGTCAAGCAGGCCATCGTCGGCTACGGAGCAGCGCAGAAGGAGGCCGTCGCCAAGATGGTGCAAACCCGCCTCGCCCTGTCCGAGATGCCGGAACCGGACGCCGCCGACGCACTTGCCATCGCGCTGACCTACGCCCAATCCGCCAACTCCCCAATCCCCGACCCATCCATCAAGCCGGTGTAGCCTCTGCGCCTGGCCAAGCGCGGGCGGAGTTCTGAAACTCTTTCGAGATTGTCCGAATCGTACACCCCCTGTAGCTTCCCTCGGCGGTGCAACTTAACCCCCCAATCCGATCCAACGCAGTGGAAGCGACGCATTTCTCGGTTCTGCTCGGCTGCATCTACCTGCTTGGCTGTAGTCCGGCCGAACAGCCCAATGAACAGGCGACCACGTCGGCGACACCTCAATCGGAACTGATGGAAGCCAAGGTGGATGCAGCTCCGGGCCAAGCGGCGCTCCAAACATTGGCCAACGAGCAAGTTCGATTCGACCAAACGGTTTTTCGCCACGAGGTCGATGCCCAGGCTTACGAAAGCGCCTTTGTCGCGCTGTGGGATCGACTGCGCTCGACAGAGCCTTTTGAGGTGCTGCGCCAATTCCCCTTCATCCGACTGGAGTTACTTTCGCCCTCAGAGTGGAAACCGCTGCCCTTGGGCATGCCCGGTATCCGGCAAGCTTCGCTCGATGGTGATACGATCCCGCTTGATCATCCCGCTTATCTGGCGCTGTTGGACGAACTGAAGTCGGCTGGGTGGAAGATTATCCAGACCGAGTGGCACCACTCCGAGTTTCGCCCGGGCAAAAATGGCCAAGCTCCACAGTCGGTGGTCTCGTTTGAGATCCACTCCACAAACACGAGCGCCGAGCGCCGCGCCATCGTCAAGGGCCAACTCGAGGTCACATGGACACCTCACAAGACCAACTCCGGCCTGCGCATCCCCGGGACGATCAAGGTACGGGACACCACAATCACCGACTACACCGGGAAGCCCGCGTTCACCGAGTTGCTGCAGATCGACCCGAAAAAAGTCGATGCCAAGCTCTACCCGCGCGTGAGCCCGCTGATCGTTTACGACCTGAACCAGGACGGATTGCCGGAGATCCTCCTTGCCGGCTGCAACCTCGTTTACTGGAACCAGGGCAGCGGCCGGTTCCAACACGAACCGATGCTCAGGAATCCCATCATGCTTCGCGACAACCTTGGCCGCGTGTATCCGTCACCGCTTGGCGCGGCGGGGATTCTTTCCGACTTCAACGGCGACGGCCATGTGGACTTCGTCTCGACCGGAAAAGAGGACGGCCTGTTGCGACTCTGGGCCGGCAGCGCCGGCGGACAGTTCACCGCCAAACCGAGCGTCTGTTTTCAGGGCAGGTACGAAAACCAACACACGATGACGGCTGCGGATATCGACCTTGACGGCGATCTCGATCTCTTCGTCGGCCAATGGAAACAGCCGTACCTGCGAGGCTCGATGCCGACCCCGTATTACGACGCCAACGACGGTTACCCTGACACACTGTTGCTG
>JASLKI010000009.1 GCA_030747575.1 Verrucomicrobiota bacterium
GCATCGCCATCAGCGGCACCGCCGTTGGCAACGTGTTCACCCTGCCGGAAGGCGCGAAACGCGACGGGCAAATTGCCCACGTAAAAAAGTGGATCGACAATGCCGTTCACATGGGCGCGCCGCACGTCCGAGTCTTTGCCGGTGGCACCAATGGCCGTTCGCTCAAGCAGGCACAATCGCTCTGCATCGAGGCGCTGGAGGAGGTCGGCGAATACGCCGGCAAACGGGGCGTCTTTATCGGCATCGAAAACCACGGGGGTATCGTCGCCGAGGCCGACAGTCTTCTTGAAATCGTCCGCGCGACCCAAAGTGAATGGGTGGGCATCAATCTCGACACCGGCAATTTCCACACCGATGACGTTTACAGCGACATCGCCCGCTGCGTGCCGCACGCCGTGAACGTGCAACTCAAGGTTCAAATCCAACCGCGCGGTGCGAAACGAAAAAGTGCTGCTGACGTCGGTCGACTCGTCAAGATTCTTCGCGATGGCGGCTATCAGGGATTCGTCGTACTCGAGTACGAAGCGCAAGAGAACCCGTGGGTCGCCGTGCCCAAGTGGCTTGACAAACTCAAGGAAGCCATCGGTTGATGTTGTCTCCTACACGCCCTGGCCAAGCGAACCATGAGCGAGGCTGATTTACGAGGAAAGCTCAACCCGACGCTGCAACCGGCGCCCGGCAGTCAGCACTTACGCTTTGTTGGTGACACGATCCAATTCGAGTTGTCGCTGGCCCAGACCACTGTCGGCCCCCTCAAGGTGTGCCTCCGTACCACACTTGGCCAAGCGCGGGAGGTTCTGCTGTCAATCATCGCCCCGGTCGAGTCCGGAAGCACACCGACCGACGAAGGCTGGCGTGACCTTGAGATGTCGCCCAACGACGGCGCTTGGCGCATCGATGTGCCGCTAAATCAAGCCGGTTTTTTCAAGGCGACTGCCCATGTGCTCGACGCGTCCGGTTTCCACCACTGGGTTGAGGGCAGAAACGTCACGATCAGCGTCCACCCGGCGCACACCCGTTTTGGGAACACTATTTACTGCGCCTTCCCGCGCCTGTTCGGTCCGAACAAAATTACCAACCAACCGGCCACCGCACCACTCGATGAGTGTTTGGCCAAGCTCGAGGACGGCGGGTGGACGATCATCCCGCCAAGCGGAACGCTGCGCGACTTGACGGCCGAGTTGCCGCACATCCTTGGCCGCCTCAAATGCAAGTGGCTGCACCTGCTCCCCATCAACCCAGCGCCGACCAGTCCCGACACGCGCATGGGCCGTTATGGTAGCCCTTACGCTGCGCTCGACCTCACGGCGATCGATTCGGCGCTGGTTGAGTTCGACCGCGAAACAACCGGTATCGACCAGTTCGTTGAGTTGGTCGATGAGACGCACCGACTCGGCGGCTACCTCATGCTCGACCTCGTCATCAACCACACCGGCTGGGGGAGTGTGCTGCAGGAAAATCACCCCGAATGGTTTTGCCGTCTGGACGATGGCAAGTTCGAAAGCCCCGGCGCTTGGGGCGTAATTTGGGAAGACCTCGTAGAGATCGACCCTAAGCCTGTTGAGCTTTGGAGACAGTTGGCGGAAGCGTTCCTGACGTGGTGCAGCCGTGGTGTCGATGGCTTCCGCTGCGACGCCGGCTACAAGGTACCGCTGGCGGTTTGGCACTATATCACCGCAAAAGTTCGTATGGAATTTCCTGACACTGTTTTTTTACTCGAGGGCCTCGGAGGCAGCTGGGACGACACCGAAACACGTCTCACCGAGTGCAGCATGCAATGGGCCTACTCGGAGCTGTTCCAGGAATTCTCCGGCAGCCAAGTCGCCGGTTATCTTGACCATGCGCTCAAGCAGGGCAGCCTAATTGGCCTGCTCGTTCATTACAGCGAAACGCACGACAACAGTCGCTTGGCCGTAAAAGGCCGCGACTGGTCGCTGCTCCGAAACAGGCTCAGTGCGCTCACCAGCGTCAACGGCGCTTACGGCTTCACGTGCGGCGGCGAGTGGTTGGCCGAGCAAAAAATATACGTCCACGGATGCGCCGGCTTGAACTGGGGCGCGGACGAAAACATCGTCGCCGAACTCGCCGAGCTAAACGAGTTGCTCTCCACACACCCATGCTTCCGCGACGGGGCAAAACTCACCAGACTCAGCCCGCATGAGTCGCCTGTGTTCGCCCTGCTACGCGAATCCAAAAACGGCGATCACTTGCTCATCCTCGCGAACCTCGACTGCGACAAAGAAAACGCACTTGAGTTGGCCCTGCCGCCCGCTTGGCAACAACCAACCGACCTACTTGGCCAAGCGTCGACGAGCATCAACAGCATCCTCTCCCAGCGGGAATTGCCTGGGGAGAGTCAGGGAGTTCCGACTACAACAAGATTTCGCTTGGCCAACAGCGCCGTTCACTGTCTGCAACACAGCAAGCCCAAACCAACCGAGTCACCGATACCTGAACGCCTCGCGCAATGCGTTGAATCCGGCATTCATTCCGACGTTTACCCAAGCGTCATCCGTTGGACTGTCTGCAGTGCAAACCGAGTCACGATGGTTCCGGTTCGGCACGACTTACTCATAGAGCATGATTCCCCGTTCCGTGTTTGTTTAAGCGATAATGAAAGACTTATTGATTCGATCAACCGACAAAGCCAATTCGTCAACGGCAGCCACTTCGCGCTTCTCGAATGCCTTTTTCAAAACGAGACATGGAATCTTGAGTTGATCGCTTACGACAAAAAAACTACCCGCATTTCATCGGTCATTGAGTTTCTCCCGGTCGAGCTGGACGTGGCTTCGCTCTTTTTTGATTTTGGATTACTGGACTGCAGGCAATTGCCGATGAGCCTACTTACGAACGGGCGGGGAGCCATGTCTAGAATGAGCGCGTGCCTGGGTGAATCACAGTCCAAGTACGATTGTGTGCTGGCGGCAAACCTGAACCCTACCCTACCGGTGGATCGCTGGGTGATGGCCAAGCGGCTCCGCGTCTGGGTTGACGTGAATGGTTTTCTGGCTGAACTGGACCGCACACGCATGATCTCATTTGCCGCGGGAGAGCGTGCTTTGTGGCAACTTGAAGTTCCGGCAGGCGAGGGGCGTTCCGTTCGGCTTAAAATTGCAGCAGAAATGCCTCGCGGACAAAACGCGATCCAGTTTCGGTTTGAGGCAGAGGGTATTGGGCAAGAGGACAAGGTGGAGGCAACCCTTCGCTTAGACATTGAGGATCGAAGTTTTCATGAGGAAACGAAGCTCGACGCCGAAACCGAGAAGCATTTTCGTGAAGCGACCCGCCCGTTGACCAAGGGCGTTGGTTTCGAGTTCATTCCATCAAGTGAGCGTCGCTTGGTTGCCCTCGCAACTTGCGGCCGGTTTTTTGCCGAGGAAGAATGGTGCCGCGATATCCCTCATCCAGTCGAAGCGTCTCGAGGCCAAGTTGGCAGCGGCGACGCCTTTAGCCCCGGATGGTTTCAACTGCCCATACAGTTTGGGCAATCGGCAGGGTTGCTGGTCTCAATCAACGAGCCGACTGAGCAAATGCTGGGGCAAGCGTATTGCCTAGATGAAATTGATTGTGATGACGACTGGGATGGCTTTGCTCAAGCGCTGAACTCTGCGATGAGTGCCTTCGTGGTGCAGCGTGGCGAGAGCAAGTCGATCATTGCTGGGTACCCCTGGTTCTTAGACTGGGGCCGCGACTCGCTGATTGCCGTTCGAGGCTTGATTGCCGCCGGGCGGCTGGATGATGCACGGGCCGTTGTCGGTTTGTTCGCGTCACATGAAAAGGCTGGCACGATTCCTAACGCTATTTTCGGTGATAACGTCTCTAACCGCGAAACTTCCGACGCACCGCTTTGGCTGGCGTTGGCGATCGAGGAGTTGTCGGAAAAATTGGGTGAAGCTTTTTACACTCAAAAAGTGGGAGAGGGGAGTAGAACGTTCCTTTCCGTCGTCAAAAGCATCGGGGAAAGTTACATCGGCGGAACTCCCAAAGGCATACGGATGGATGCTGAATCGTGCTTGGTTTTCAGCCCGGTGCATTTCACCTGGATGGACACCAATCATCCGGCCGGCACGCAGCGCGAGGGGTATCCGGTTGAAATTCAGGCGCTGTGGATCCGGCTACTTGCTCACTTGAGCAAGCTGGAACCAAGCGGTGAGTGGTCTTCGTGCTTGACCAAGGCCGAACAAAGTTTCGTCGATCTGTTTTGGTGCGATGAGCGCGGTTGGCTTGCCGACTGTCTTCTGGCCAAACAAGGGCAACCCGCCGCCGAGGCGACGACCGACGGGAACCTTCGCCCCAACAGCCTGATCGCCGTCAGCTTGGGAGTCGTCAGTAACTTGATCGCCCGAGCCAACGTCGATGCGGCCACCCGACACTTGCTCGTTCCCGGTGCGGTGCGTTCGCTCGCTCCGCTGCCAGCGCAGACGCCGCACGAGGTCCGGCACGACGGCAAACTGCTCAACGACCCGGCAAATCCCTATTGGGGACACTACGAGGGCGATGAGGATACGCGCCGCAAACCGGCCTACCACAACGGGACGGCCTGGACTTGGTTCCTGCCACAGTTTTGCGAGGCGCTCGTTCGCGCGTGGCCAAGCGATCCCGGCGCTGTCGAGGCGGCCAGGGGCTACTTGGGAAGTGCCGCCGGGTTAATGAACGATGGCTGCCTTGGTCAGGTGCCGGAGATTCTAGACGGCGACGCTCCGCACCTGCAACGGGGTTGCGATGCCCAAGCGTGGGGCGTGTCGGAAGCGCTCCGCGTGTGGCATCTGCTCGACGATCTTACTTAAGTTTTTGCAACTGGGCGACGCCGTAACGCTTGACGATGCGTTGATTGGCTTCGTCCAGTTGATCGGCGTCTAGGATGATTTTTTGAACGGAGCTTCCTTTGTTGAACTGGAAGACGTGAAAGCCGTTCTGCGGGTTTTCGAGCGCACCAACCAGGTCGACCAGTTTCGAGATTTGTCTGCCGTTCGCCCGGTCGAGGACAAGGTTTTGAGTGTTCCGTTCCTGATAGCCGATGTTGTAGCTATCCGGCAATACTAGCGACAAAACCACCAGGGACGGCTGGTCTTTTTTGGCTTTCTGTTTATTGTAGTAAACCAGACGGAAAGGGGCGGTTCGCTGCCAGTTAGAACCCCAACTGCTTAAGAATTCAGCCGAGAGCGGCACGAACACCAACCCACCGGCGATCACGTAGGTGGGCTCCTTGCCGACGGGGCCGTCAATGATGAGGTTTTTTGTGAAATCAGCCTTCGGCAGGACGTAATCGATTTCCTGTTTATCGCCGTCCCTCCAGATTTTGAGTTTAACAATATCGCCCGCCCATTTTTTACGGCAGGCAAGGTGTTCCATGATGACATGACCATAATCGGGATCAAGGTAATCCCCCTGTACGTCGATCGGGTAGCCGTCAATCTCGAGAATAATATCGTGCAGCTTGAGCGGCGACTTGGCTCCCGGGCGGGTTGACGGCTTGATGAGCAGCACGCCGCCGGCCTGGCCACTGAACTCAAAATATTTTGTCGTGGCAGGGTTTGATGCCGGCTGCCAAATGAAGTCGAAAAAACCAAGACCCCGATAGTCGTCGGAGGTGCGTTCCTCGAGAATGGAGGTGATGAACGGGGTGGGGATCACCGAGCACGTGCTGCCGGATTTACTGGCCACAAGGCCGACGACGCGACCGCCCGACACCATGAGCTCACCTCTGCCGGCGCCCTCCATTTCCGAGCTGGCTTTCATCTCGATGCGTGGTGCTTGGTTGAAATTGGCGTCCGCCACGCTGAATCGACTGAACTCCGCCGCGCGCCGCTCAATGTTCCCGCCGCGCCAACGCACAATCTGAAGGTTTTTCTTCAGTTCGTTTGCCTGAGCGAAACGCACCGGCGCCAATCCCGCCCAAAATGCAGGGTCGCTGACGCCGACGACGGCGAGGTTTGCCTGGTAATCAACCCACTCGACGCTGCCGTTGTACCATTTGCCGCGACCGCCTTTTTGCAATCGAACCAATGTGCGGTTGGCCAAGCCCTGGGCGGTTGTCAGTATTTCGTTGCCCTTGATGACGGTTCCAAGTTTGCCTGCGGTTTGCGCCCGCTTATCCCACGGGATACGGAAGTTGAAGTTATTACGCGTGATGTCAAAAGTAACGATGCTCGCCTGCCAGTCTGTCTCGGGGGCGTCCTGGCTGAAAACAGCGGAGGTCGTGAGGAGGATGCAGGAGGTTAAAATTAGTGGAGTTTTAATTTTCATAGGCGGCGATCGGTCTGGATGCCGTAGGTTGAGAGAATTTCGGGGTTGGCCAGTTCAGCCTGGGTGTTGTCCAAACACTCCACGGTGCCCGAGATAAACTGAATTATGTGCTGCGGCTTTGTGTTTCCCTCGAAAGCAGCGATCACATCCTCGAGGGTTTCGATGCGTTTGCCGTTTATCGTGTCGATCATCGCCCGACTGGCCAGGCGCATGTCTGCGTTTACCGGGTGCGCGAGGGTTGTGGCAAGGACAACTGGCTCCTTGCGAACCTTAGACGGCGTCTCGTTGAGCCGATAGTATAGCTCGTAAATCATCTCCGAATTCGCAACGCCGCGCCAGTTGCGCCCGAAGGTTTTCACGTAATCGAGCGTAAGCGGCGTAAAGACCAGTCCGGCGAAAACAAAGTATCGGGGCGGGGCGTCATACAGATTGCCGATGTTGATGTCATCGTCGCGCACTTCCATTGGCACCGCAACATCGATCTCTTTGTTGTCACGCCATATCTTCAGCTTAAGTTTCTCACCTTTCTGTGGCACCTGAAATGCGGTGGTGCAGTAGACGCGATTGCCTTCCAGTAGGATCGTGCCGTCGCTGCCAACGGCATGTTCCCCGACCGCGAGGATGACGTCGTCCTTTTTCAGGAGACCCGCCTTCTCAGTGTAATGGGCGAGGCTGTCAATCCTCGCGCCGTCGCCGGTGACCGGTAGGCCGAGATAACGGCGATACGCCGGGTTTTCGAGGGAAACAATCCGGACACCGGCCTTGGGGAAGCCGTCATATTTGCCGTCGCTTACGTCCTCGAGAAAATGACTAATCACGGCCGGCGGAATGAAGAAACCGGTGTTCTCCAGTCCCGGAGTGCCCATGAAGGCGATTCCCACCACCTCGTCGCCCTGAAAAACCGGTCCACCGCTGTTGCCGGGGTTGATGGCGGCATCCGTCTGCACAGACAGGAACGCTCTGTTGCCGATGTGCACGTAATTCTGCATCTCAATACGGGAGACAACACCCCGAGTATAGCTGATCTGTTTGCCTCCGGCCGGGTAACCGCACGTCACCACTGTGGACTGAACTTTAGGTAGCCCGCCAAAAGGAAGAGGTTTGAGTCCGTCAAAAAAACCGGGAGTTTCCACCTTGAGCACAGCCAGGTCGCATTCGTGGGAGATGTATTCAACACGGGCAATCCATGGTCGAGGATCCTGAAACCGACGCAAAACAATCTGCTTGGCCCAACTGACAACGTGGGCGTTGGTCATGACGCGATCACCGTCGATTACAAATCCGGTGCCGCTGGAGCCGGCCACTGGGTTGTTTCGCCACGGCGCATCCCAAATCGGAGTTTGGCTGTACACCAACACCTGAACGACAGAGCGCCCCATGTCCGCCGCCGAGGTTAAGGCAGTCAGGAAGGAAAAAAACAGGGTCGAGAAGAGGATTCTCACGCGGGAAAACTGCTGGCCAACCCGCAGACGGTCAAGGGGAAAGAAAAACGCCCGGCGCGGGACCGGGCGTTTGTGGAATGTTTTGCACTTGGGCAACCGCTTGGCATTAGGCTAAGGCAGCCTGGGCGGCGGCCAAGCGGGCCACCGGCACGCGGAAGGGTGAGCAGCTCACGTAGTTCAGGCCTAGGCCACAGCAGAACTTCACGCTGCTAGGTTCGCCGCCGTGCTCGCCGCAGATGCCCAGTTTGATATTTTTGCGGGTGCTGCGGCCCTTGGTCACGGCGATCTCCATCAACTGGCCAACGCCAGCTTGATCGATCACAGCGAATGGGTTGTTCGTGACGATTTCCTCCTCCTCGTAGTTCGGCAGGAAGGAGCCGGAGTCGTCGCGGCTCATGCCCATGGTCATTTGGGTGAGATCGTTTGTGCCGAAACTGAAGAACTCGGCGGCCTCAGCCACCTCGTCGGCGGTCAGCGCCCCACGCGGCACCTCGATCATCGTCCCGACGAGGTACTTGAGTTTCACTCCTTTTTCTTTGCTGACCTCCTTGGCTACACGGCGGACGATCTCGACCTGCAATTCGAGCTCCTTCTTGAAGCCAACGAGCGGCACCATGATCTCCGGGTTCACTTTGATCTTTTTCTTCTGCATGTTGGCGGCGGCCTCGAAGATGGCGCGCACCTGCATCTCGGCGATCTCCGGGTAGGAGATAGCCAGGCGGCATCCCCGGTGCCCTAGCATTGGGTTGAACTCGTGCAACTCGTCGACGCGTTGCTTGATCTCGGCTGGCTTGACTTTGAGCTTTTTGGCCAAGTCGCCGATCTGCTTGACATCGTGCGGGAGGAACTCGTGTAAAGGCGGGTCGAGCAAACGAATCGTTCCCGGCAGGCCGTTGAGAGCCTTGAAGATACCCTCGAAATCCTTTCGCTGGTAAGGGAGTAGTTTCTTGATTGCTTTGCGCCGAGCGGCTTCGTTGTCGGCGAGGATCATTTGACGCACGGCGTCGATGCGGTCGCCCTCGAAGAACATGTGCTCGGTTCGGCACAGGCCTACCCCAGTCGCGCCAAACGCGATAGCATTTTTCACCTGGTCCGGCGAGTCGGCGTTGGTGCGAACCTGCATCTTCGTGGCCTTGGCACACCAAGCCATGATCTGCGTGAAGTTTTTGTACGTGCGACTGCGCTTGGCTGCGGCCTTGTTCTCGAGCAGGCCTTGGACGACTTCCGACGGGGCGGTCTTGACTTCACCCGCGTAAATCTCGCCGCTGGTGCCGTCGATTGAGAGGAAATCACCTTCCTTAAAGTTTATTTTGCCGATCTTCATCGTGCGCTTTGCATAGTTGATCTGCACGCCGCCGGCGCCGCAAACGCAGATTTTACCCATTTGCCGTGCGACGAGCGCCGCGTGAGAACTGACGCCGCCGCGCGCGGTGAGAATGCCGTTGGCTGCGATCATGCCGCGCAAATCCTCAGGGGATGTTTCGAGTCGGACGAGTAGCACTTCCTCGCCCTTGGCCTTGGCCGCCTCAGCGCGGTCGGCGTTGAAGTACACTTTGCCGGTCGCGGCTCCCGGGCCTGCCGGGAGGCCCTTGGCGATGGTTTTGACCTTCTTCACCGCCGCTAGGTCAAAGACCGGGGCGAGCAACTGATCCAAGTCATCCGCCGGGATGCGTGTCACGGCGTCTTTCCATGAGATCAGTTTTTCTTTCACCATCTCGCAGGCGATGCGTACAGCGGCCAAGCCGGTGCGTTTGCCATTGCGGGTCTGGAGCATGAACACTTTTTCCTCCTCGATGGTGAACTCGAAGTCCTGCACGTCACGGAAATGTTTCTCAAGCACCTTGCAAATGCGGAGCAGTTCCTTGTGCGCACGGGGCAATACTTTCTTAAGGTCGGCAACGGGATCCGGTGTGCGGACGCCGGCCACCACGTCTTCGCCTTGGGCGTTCATCATGAACTCGCCCCAGAAAACGTTTTCGCCGGTGGCGGGGTCGCGGGTGAAGGCGACGCCTGAACCGGAGTTGTCGCCGGTGTTGCCGAACACCATCGATTGCACGTTGACCGCTGTACCCCACTCGACAGGGATGTTATACTTGCGGCGGTAAACGATGGCGCGGTCGTTCATCCAAGAGCTAAACACAGCGCCGACCGAGCCGCGAAGCTGATCCCATGGATCATTCGGGAACGCCTTGCCGGTGCGGCTCTTCACCAGCTTCTTGAACTCAGCGACGAGCACCTGCAAATTCTCGGCGGAAAGATCGGTGTCATCGGCGTGAGCGTTGCCGAGGAGTTTCTTCTTCACCTGCTCGATGAGGATCTCGAACGGCTCCTCGTCTTCGCTCGGCAATTTTTGCACACCCATGACGACGTCGCCGTACATCTGGATAAAACGCCGATAGCTGTCCCAGGCGAAGCGGGCGTTGCCGCTGGATTTGGCCAAGGCCTCGACCGTCTCGTCGTTCAGGCCAAGGTTGAGAATGGTGTCCATCATGCCTGGCATCGACTCGCGCGCACCGGAGCGGACGGAGAGCAGGAGTGGTCTCTTTTTGTCGCCGAACTTCTGGCCGAGCTGCCGCTCCATCCGAGCGATCCCATCCTCCATTTGCTTTTGCAGCGCTTTGGGGTACGACTTTTTGTGATCGTTGTAGTAGGTGCAGACCTCGGTGGTGATGGTACACCCCGGAGGTACCGGGAGGCCGATGCGTGTCATCTCGGCGAGGTTCGCGCCCTTGCCGCCGAGGAGCGCCTTCATTTTGCCGTTGCCATCGGTTTTCTTGCCGAAGTGATAGACGTATTTCGTAGCTTTTTTTGCTGCCATAAACTTTGTTTTGGTTGGGGGTGCCGGGTGTGAAGCCCCGGCAAAAGAGCGCGGAGAGTAACAAAGAAAGTTTGTGAGTCAAACCAATCCAACGGCGGGGAAGGGTTGGTTTTGTTTAATATCCGCTTGGCCTGTCAGCGTTGGCAACCGGTGGGGTCGTGTGATAGTTTGCGCGGGTGAGTTCGGAAGTCGAGGAGACGCAAAGCAAGCCGCTGAAGCTGGTGAACTGCATGTCGTGCGGGGCCAACGCCTTTATTCCAGGCGAACTGCGACCTCTGGAGACAGCAGACTGCACTAAGTGCGGCGCGGAGTTGCTGATGCCAATGATGCTCGAGCATTTTGAGTTGAACTCGAGAATCGCCGCGGGCGGAATGGGCACGGTTTACCGGGCCACCGACACGGTGCTCAAGCGGGATGTTGCGATCAAGCTGATGCAACAGGAACTGGCCGCCGACAAGGAAGGGCTCGAGTCGTTTTACGCAGAGGCACGGGCGGTGGCCCGCTTGAACCACACGAACATTATCCATCTTTACCAATTTGGGCGATACAATGAGCAGCTTTATCTCGTGATGGAACTGGCGCTGGCCGGAAGCTTGGATCGCTTGATCGACCAACTTGGCACCGTCTCGGAACTGCGCGTGCTCGACATCGGGATAAAGATTTCGTCAGCGCTGGACACCGCGCTCAAGAACAAGCTGCTCCACCGCGACATTAAGCCGGGAAACATTCTTTTCAACATCAACAACGAGCCGAAGCTGGTTGACTTCGGCTTGGCCTGCAAATCCGAAGTCGGGGTGGATTATTCCGAGCAGATTTGGGGCACGCCCTACTACATCGCCCCCGAGAAATTAAGGCGCGAACCGGAAACATTCCTCGCTGACATGTACAGTTTGGCCGGAACCCTTTACCACTCCCTTACAGGTCAAACCCCGTTCGAGGCGCCCGAGATTGACGACGTGGTCCTGGCCCATCTGAACAAGCCACTGACACCACCGCATAAACTGGTCCCGTCCATTACCCTTCCGACGAGCGATGCAATCGTCCGCGCCATGGACAAGTCACCGGCCAGTCGTTACCAGTCGTACGATGAATTTATCATGGCGCTGACCGCTGCCCGGAGCGAGTTGCTTCGGAGCCAACTCGCCCCGCTGTCTTCCTCCAATCCGCGCCAATCCAAACCCGCCCCCGCTAAGAAGGTCGCCCCCGCCCGAGGCTGGTTTCGACGGGGTAAATAGCCGAAGACGCTACTTCGAATGCAAACCTCCCCCAGTCGAAGCGCTGAAGATTACTTGGAACGCATCCTGGAACTTGTCCAGGAAACGGGTCAAGCCCGGGTAGTTGACATCGCCAATTCACTCAAAATTCGTCAGGCATCGGTCACCAACATGGTCAAGAAACTCTGCGAGACCGGGTTCGTGGAGCATGAGAAATACAAGCGCGGATTGGTGCTGACCAAGGAGGGCAGGGAGGTCGCGGAGCGGATACAGCGGCGGCACGCGACCTTGTCCCGTTTTTTTTCGCTGCTCGAACTCGATGGTGAAACACAGCAACGGGACATAGAAGGGATAGAACATCACCTGAGCCGCGACACGGTGCGTTCGCTCGAGGATCTCGCCTCGTTTTTCGAGAGCAACCCGGAGGTGTTGAAAAGCTTCCTGAAAAGCCGCACTCCAGCGGGATAACCGCAGGAAAAGGGACACTGATTTTCTTGGAAATCCTGAACCCGTCTTGAATCCTGAAAATCTGCGTTCCTGCGTCCCCTAGCTGATCTTCGGCAGGCTGGCAGCGGCGATGGCTTGGCCGTGGCGTTTCTCGGTCTCGTCCGGGATGTGAAACTTGATGCGCTTAGCCAAGTCGGGGAACTCCGCTTCCATCACTTCCTTTGAGCGCTTGATAATGTGTTCGCCGCCAGGGCCGGTGGTCACGCGGCCGAGCAGAAGCACGTATTCGTAGTCATAAAACTCAGCATAATGCGCGAGCGAGTAGCCGAGATATATCCCGATGGCATCGTAAATTTTCAGCGCTCGCTCGTCTCCCTGCTCCATGAGCGCCTGTACAATCTTCAGTTGTTCCGGCAGTTTCAGCGTCTCGTCGTACTCGATGCCGGAAGCCGGCAAAAGGCGGCCCACGGCTTGTTGCGAAAAGTATTGCGCACCGCAGCCGAGATCTCCCGACCACTCGTCCGCCGGCGCCTCGGGGTGCAAATCGACCGGCGCAAAAGCCAGTTCACTGAGCCACGTGGTGATGCTTCCCTCCATGTCGATGTAGCCGCCGCCTTGGCTCGTGCCCATGGCGATCCCAAGCACGCCGTTCTTTCCCATGGCCATCGAACCGGCTAACGCGGTAACTTCGCCGTCGTTGATGACGTCAAGCGGCACCCCCCATTCCTCGGCGATTCGGAGAAACATGCCCCTGACTTTTTCGTCGAAAAGCTCCGGCCCGACGCCGCGAAATAGTGAGGCCCAGGTCACTCTGTTATGCGAGTAACACCCGGCGGCGCTTCCGCCGATGGCGTCCACGCGAGGCAGGTGCTCCGCGGCTCGCTTGAGTGAGTCCATGATGCCCCTGTAATGGTAATCCGGGTTGGGCTCAAAGTAGGGGTCCCAGACGATTTCCTCGCTGAACTTCACTACGCCGTCGATCACTGCTGCCGCTTTTCGATCGCTGCCGCCGAGGTCGAATCCGATCCGACATCCGTCGAGGTTGCGGCCGATTGGTCTGGCCTCGGAATGTTCTGCCGGCAATTCAACGCAGCCAACCACCTCGATCGACTGCCCGTTGTTCCGAACACCGATTACGTCGTCGTCAAATTTACCGAACGCATTTGCCCTGTAATGTTCCTGAAGCCGGGGCACGAGGCTCTCGGCACCGCTCAGGTAGATTTTCCAGCCGCCACGCTGCCAGAGCAGAAACTTCACGATACGCTCGACATGCCGAAAGTTGTTCTCCTTAAGCGGGTGATCCTCCGAGAAGACCACTGTTCGATGCTGGAAAACGGAGCCGTCGGCTTGCTCCAGTGCGATGCCTATATCGACAGGCGAGCCAGTGTCGCGTGCGGCCTGCTCGAAGGCGCGGTTGGCCAGGATCGCCGGGCGGTAGGTGGGGTGGAGTTCAGGTAGGAACTTCGGTTCGGGTAATAGATTTGTCTCGCTCATCACGGGGCGCGTATAATTTGGCAACTCACCCCGCATTGCAAGGCCGCTTGTTGCAGAGATGCCCTGAAGGGGCGAGTTGCACCTTATCCCAATTTTCAGGACGAGGTGAAACTTGCCCCTTACGATTCATCTAGCCCTTGGGTAAGCGGAGGAATTCGATGAGCGTGTCTCCGTGTTTGAGGGTTTTTTTTTGTTCCCATGGCACGGCGAACTCCAGCGTGTCGCGCTTGGTGTGGCCAAGGACGAACAGGCCGCCTTTCTCCAGCAACGCGGGGAGATTCTCGTCGTCGAGCATTTGCTGGGCGAACGACTCGGAACGTTTGTTGATGTTTTTGTCGCCGTAGGGAGGGTCGGCCAGGATAAGGTTGAATTTATCCCCGCTACGACGCAGCTGGGCAAGCGCGACGAATGCATCCATGGTTTTGAACTGCGCTTGGCCAAGTTGGGTGCTGATCGCCTGGGCGTTGGCCTGCATGATTCGGGCGTGCTTGGCAGACAACTCGACGAATGTGGCTGAGGTCGAGCCTCGACTGAGGCACTCGAGTCCCAACGCGCCGGTGCCGGCGAAAAGTTCCAATACCCGTGCACCTTCAGCAAAACCTGCCAAGCTGTTAAAGATAGCTAGTCGCACTTTGTCCGGCGTGGGACGCACTCCGAGCCCCTTGGGGACCTTGATTGTTGCGCCAGCCGATGTGCCTCCAATTATCCGCATCCGTGCCGGGAGTGTCGCGCTTGGCCAAACGGGTTGCAACCCAGTGAGTCAAATTGGCACAAAATAATCCCTTTTGCGTTTGACCCTTCATGGACGGGGAGAGTAGCTTCCCTGTCCTTTTTTACAGGAACATGATCAATTTTCAAACCATCCGAAACAAACAGAAGTGGTTGTTTGGGCTAATCGCAATCCCGGTGATTATCGGCTTTGTTATTCTATTCACCCCAGATGCAGAGGACCGTATCTTCGGCCGAGGGAGCCAGTCGCAGACTGGCGATTACGGCCAACTGGACGGAAAGATCGTAACGAGAGACCAATGGATCGAGGCGCGAAACATCGTTGTTGCCCAGTTGGGCCCCCAGTCTAGAGGAATACCAGAAAGCTTTCTGAACACTCGCGCGGTGCAGATCTTAGGAGAAAAAGCCTTGATGGAACGATATGGTATCAACCCGAGCCAGAGCGATTCGAACGACTGGATTTTAAGCCAGATTGATAAAAGCATCGAGGGTCTGCCCTCAGAATCGAGACCGACCCGGGGGGAGGCATATTCCAACTGGGCTCAAGGACTTGGAGCCTCAACTCGCCTGAAGGAGGCCGAACAAATCAAGGCGGGGGAAGGGCGGCTGGAAGCACTTGCCCGGTATCAGGTTGGCGTCACACAACTTCGAGGCTTGGCCGGGGTCGCCGGTATTCTCGTTTCGAACAAAGAGGCAGAAATTAAATTCCGGAATGAAAACAAGCAGTATGAGGCGGAGGCGCTTTTCCTGAGCCACACCAACTATCTCATGCTCGTGCAACCAACCGATGAGCAGATTAAAAAACATTATACCAACACGCTCGCGAACAACCGCATCCCCGAGCGAAGGCAGGTGTCGTATGTGACTTTTCCAGCGACAAACTACCTCGACGAGGCAGAGGAAATATTCAATGGGCTGAACACAGCGAGTCGCATGGGTTTTCTGACGAACTACTGGACGAACATCACTAGCATCGCAGGATACAAAACCAACACCATTCCCGCCTTGGCCAAGCTGATTGCCCCGGCCCGAACGAATTTATACAGTGGAATGAAGGAAGAAGAGGCCATCACCGCCATCCGTGAAGCAATTCTTAGAACCCCCCATCTTGGCTATGAGAACCAACGCCAGGTGGAGCTCAAATCCGGCTTAGCCGTGGTTCAAGCTTACAAGGCAAGGTTGAAATTCCAGAATGCCCTGAAGGAAGCCAACAAGACCCAACCAGCCCTCGACACGCTCGAGAAGATGGCGTTGTTGCAAGGTTTAACCGTAACTAGCAGTCCCCCTTTTGCCATTCAGGACGGGGTTGTGTTCGGCTTGCCGCAGGTTACTTCGGCGCAGGTTTTCACCTTGAGCAAAACCAATGCGTGTATCTTTGATGACTCGCCACTTAGTGGCAGCTCCAGTGATTTTTACACTGCATCACTCAAGAAAGTGATCCCATCGCGCAACCGAACTTTCGTCGAAGCCAAGACCACGGTAACGGCTGATTTCAAAAAATCAGAAAGCATAAAGTTGATGAATGAGGCGGGCGAAAAAATCCATCAATCCATCAAGGGTGGTAAGGCGCTCGAGGAAGTGGGCAAGGAGAACAATCTCGTCGTGGCCAAGCTTGGTCCTTTCGACTCTGTGGGAGGCCCTATCCCAGGCTTGGCCAATAGGGCCAACACGGAAGACGTGCGCACGCAGGCGCTTGGGCTTGATGTGGGGTCAATCAGCGAGTTGATTGCCAGCAGTACGGATTCATCCGACCTTGCATCCGAGGAGGCGGCGTTTGTGGTAAAGCTGACCGGCAAAAATGCGGTTTCAAGAGACAGGTTCGATGCAGAGTTTGCCGAGTATCTCAAGAGCGCGCGCTCGGCAGCCGAATCCCAATCTTACAGCGCCTGGCTGCGTGACGAAACAGCTGAACTCTACAAGTATTCACTCAAAACTTACATTGATGGAAAGGGCGAAATTAAAGTCAATAGCGTCAAAAGCGATGACGGCGGCAGCGGGTTTTACAAGCAGGGAACAACAGTGACTCTCGAGGCAGAGCCGGCCGTCAACTTCGTTTTCAAGGAATGGTCCGGGGCAGTGACGGTTGACACCGGCAACGCAAACAACTCGGTGACCGTTTTGCGCAACGACACCGTCACGGCCACCTTCGTTAAGAAGGACGCCAAATAATCCGGGCCGCTTGGCTCGCAGCGCGACGTGGGTTCCGGTGGCAAAAATGTCATTCGACTGTTCGCTCCGGATGAATCTCGTTCGTGGCTATTCCCGGTCCTCCTCGAGGACGAGCATTACCTCGCGCTCGACAAAATGACCCACATGGCTGTCTCGCACAGTCCGGCATTTCCCGATCGTCCCAGTCTTTCCAACCTGATACAGCACGCCATCGCCACCCAGGCTCGCTGGGTAACCAAGCGTGACATTCGGCACCTCGGTTTTGCCTATCGCATCGACTTCGAGACGAGTGGCATCGCCTTGTTCTGCAAAAACAACGAGGCCCGGCAAAAGATCGGAGACTTGCTCGGGGCAAACGAGGAGCAGCGGGTGTTCCACTGCCTCGTCCATGGCGCTCCGAGGGAGGAGTCGTTTGAGGTCGAAGCCAAGATCGGCTGGGTGCCGGGTCGCCCTGAAATCATGCAAGCCGGCAAGCAAGGCAAACAGGCCCGAACCCGGTTCGAGATCATCGAGAGGTTTGCCGGTATCACGCTGCTCAAGTGCCTGCCAGACACCGACAGAAAACAACAGATTCGCTCCCACTTGCAGCATGCCGGCCTCTCACCTGTGGGCGACGCCTGCTACGGCGGAGAGCGTCTTATGCTGTCAAAAATAAAGCGCAATTACCGCCCGCGACGTGACGGCACTGAGCAACCCCTCATCGGCCGTACAGCGTTACATTACAGCAAGCTCAACTTCACGCATCCGATGACCTGCGAGCCGGTCGGAATCGAGTCGCCCTTGGCCAAGGACATTCAGGTCGCGTTAAAGTACCTCCGCAAATACGCCCCGACCCGGAATGGGTCTCACGACTCATGAGCAGCACGACCACTTGTTCACTGCGTCTGGTTTTGCTGCTTAGCCTGCCCAGTGTTGAGCCGTTGTCTTTGCTTGGGCGAGGTGCTTGATTTGAGCGCTGCCGAATAGGCTTCCAAGGCTGCTTCCGCCTGTCCGGATGCAGCCAGTAACTCGCCGAGTTTTTCGAGCAATACCGCGCTACCCTTGGTTTCGGGCAACTGCTGCAAATACTCAATTGCCGCCTTGGGCGGAGCGCCGGAGGCCAGCCCTTGGTTCACCGACAGCAGATGAAACCACTCCAGCATAGGGCTCTTTTGTTGAACCAATTCAGCTTTGACCTGCTCCGGCGATTTGCCAAAAGGGCGGTAAAGCGGGTCGCCGACAAACACAGTCTGCCACGACAACGCGCGCGTCGCCGCATAACCGGCTTCACCGAAAGTGAAGCCGTTCTGGATAAGGCGCGAAAAAAACAACGGTTGATCCGGCGTCAACTCAAGGTACGGCTCGTAAACCGTTCCGAATGTGGCTGTGACACCCTTGTTAATGAACGGCCCAATCCAGCGCGCATGCGCGTCACGGATCATCGACCCGTTGAACGAGTGCAAATGATACGCGATCGCCCCGGGCATGAACTCAACCGTCGACTCAGCAAAAACGCCCTCAACATTGATCCCGTACCAGCCGGCGTAAAAAGCGATGTGACTTGCAGGGAAACCGACCGGCAGAGTCTCCGGCTTCTCATCGACAACCGTGGAGAATCCGCTGCGCTGCATGATCTCGGCGACCTTCCGCAACCGGTCATCGCCAACCTTGAATTGACCGACTGAAATTCCCCGCAAGTCGATGTAGGCGCGGCCCCAAAGCCCGTTGGCTTCGGCAGCGATGGCCCGGTCAACCAAGCGCTTGGCCAATTCGGCGGAGGGGCCGTCGAGTCGAGCCACCATCAGTACGCCGCTGGCGGGAGAGATTTGCTTGCCATCCGCCTGCTGGAAGACCGGATTGATGACGATACCATAACGTTTTGGCGCTTCGCCAAGCTGCGGCAGCATGGCTAGCTCGCTATCCACCGAAGCCTCATTTCGTCGCAGCGGAGCGGCCGCTTGGCTGCGGCCCTCCTCGTTCAACGCGTCATCCTTATCCACTCGTATCGGCACCCCCCAGCACAGCACGAGGTAGCGGATCGATGCTGTTTTGCCGTCGAGCAACTTGCGCTTGGCCAACTCGGCGGCCAACGGTTGCTCGAGTTTTGTTGTGAACTCCCGCCGCGAAATGGTGTGCCCGTCCGATAACGGTAACCCAATGAGATGCCCCGCCGGGACGCCGCGCAACTTGGCGTAATGTTGGGCAACAGCCTCCGACTTTGGCAGCTTGCTATTGAACAGCACGGCCACACTTTTCCCTTGGCCAAGCGCGGCGCACTGGGCCAAGGCAATAACGGTTATCGAAGTCAGCAGTAGCTTCATGTCATGCAGAACTTCATTCCATCGTAGGCAAACCGTACGCCGTTGGGCAACTCCGCCTCGTCACGGTCATGGTCGTAAAAATCCGTCAAATGGGAAAGGAGCGTTTCGTCGGCGGCGATACGGCGAGCGGTGGCGAGTGCCTCGTCGAGTGTCATGTGCGTCGGATGCTCATGTGGGCGCAGCGCGTCAAGCACGACAATCTGCACGCCCTTGGCCGCCTCGACGGCCGCCGGTAAAACCTCCTTGCAGTCGTTGTAATATGCCAGGCGCTTGACGTTGTTCTGCTCGAACAAAAAGCCGAGCGAACCCATCCCGCCGTGCGGCTGCTTAAAGGGAGTGATCCGCAAATCGCCCAAAGCGAGCGGGCCTTCGATGAGGTGTGGTTCCGGCTTGAAATAACCTCGGTGCATCGGCCCCTCGAACGCATATTGAAAGACCCGCCGCAGGTCGCGCATCGTCTTATCGTCGGCATAAATAGGCAGTGCCCGGTGCCCGTTGATGGCGCAAAACCGGCGGCAATCATCCAGCCCCATGACATGATCCGCATGCGAATGGGTGAACAGTATGGCGTCGACGT
>JASLKI010000010.1 GCA_030747575.1 Verrucomicrobiota bacterium
AGTACTTCATTATCGTTGAACCGAACCTTGAGTTCGGAGGCGTCGAGCAATGTGATGTGTGGGGGTTGTGACACGGCGGATGATATGTGGCGCTTGGCCAAACGAGGGGCAGCGGATCAGGACTCCTTTTGGTTCGGCGGAACCCTGGAGAGGTTCAGATCGGCATTGTTTTGCTCGAAGTAACTTGCGGCCCAGTCACTCGCGAAAAGCAGCACCGGGTTGCGCTCCGAATCCCAGCCAAACCGCGAGCCGGTGGGCGGCGAAAGCTTATCCATCTCCTCCTCGCTGAATTCCGCCGGCAGCCAGCGCATGACCTGCCACGGCGCGGGCTCGAGCCGCGAGACGGCGTTGTACTCGCTCTCGAGCCGGAACTGCACCACGTCAAACTGCAACGGCCCCACCGCCGCCAACACCGGCACTGCGACCGTACTGCCCTTCAGGCTCAGGCACTGGATCGCGCCCTCCTGCAGCAACTGCTCCAGCCCTTGCCGAAACTGCTTGAACTTGCCGGTGTCGCCGTTGTGCAAATATGAAAAACTCTCCGGCGTGAAGCGCGGGATCTCGTGAAAGTTCGTCGTCTTGTCCGTGCTCAGTGTGTCGCCGATGCCGAAGTCCGCATGGCCCACCAGGCCGATGATGTCACCGGGGAACGCCTCATTCACCGTCTCGCGTTCCTTGCCGAACAACCGATGCGAACTGGCCAGGCGCACTTTCTTACCGGTGCGTGAATGATACACCATCATGTCGCGCTCAAATTTTCCGGAGCAAATGCGAATGTACGCGATGCGGTCGCGATGCTTCGGATCCATGTTCGCCTGGATTTTGAAAATGAAGCCGGAAAACTGCTCGTCGCTTGGCTCGATGAATTTACCGGCGGACGGGCGGCCCTGCGGCGGCGGCGCGTGGTGCAGAAATCCCTTGAGGATCAGCTCAACACCAAAATTGTTCATCGCGCTCCCGAAGAACACCGGGGTCGTGCGTCCGGCGAGAATCTCGTCGCTGTCAAACTCCGCACCGGCGATGTCGAGCATCTCAAGTTCTTCGGTGATCTTGGCCAAGGTCTCCTCCGGCACGCGCTCCTTCACGAAGTCATCCAAGATGTCGCCAACCTCAACCGGCGCCATGTACGCTCCGCCGGTCGTGCGCTCGAACAAATGCACCTGCTTGGCCAAGCGATCGAACACGCCCTTGAAATCCGCGCCGTCACCGATCGGCCAGTTCACCGGGAACGGCTTGAGTTGAAGCACACTCTCGATTTCGTCCAGCAATTCGATCGCGCCCTTCGACGGTCGGTCGCATTTATTGATAAACGTAAAGATCGGCACGCCGCGTTGGCGGCAAACTTCAAACAACTTCTGCGTCTGCGCCTCGATGCCCTTCGCGGCGTCGAGCACCATCACCACCGCGTCCACGGCGGTTAGAACGCGGTAAGTGTCTTCGGAGAAATCCTTGTGCCCCGGAGTGTCGAGCAGGTTGATCTGATACCCCTGATAATCGAATTGCAGCACGGTTGAACTGACCGAGATGCCGCGTTTGCGCTCCAGTTCCATCCAGTCTGACGTCGTTGCCCGCTGGTTTTTGCGCGAACGCACCGATCCCGCCAACTGCACAGCGCCACCGTAAAGAAGCATCTTCTCGGTGAGGGTGGTTTTACCGGCGTCCGGATGGGAAATGATGGCGAACGTGCGCCGTCGGCTGATCTCTTTCTGCATGGTCAGAAAACCAAAAGGGCGCGGACTGTACCAAAAGCCGAAAGAGCAACAAGAACAATGCCCATCGGCACAAGGTCAGCTGAGTAAGCGAAGAAAGCCTGCTAGAGCGAGTTGGATTTTTTGAAAACCACGAATAAATGCAAATAGACGCCGATTTCAGATAATCGAACACAAAGAACGGGGAGCGTGCATTCTCTGCCTGCGTGTCCCTCACCTAGCGGGAGAGAGCAGGGGTGAGGGAGAAAACTAACAATATTGAAAACACCTTAAAAAAGCATTATAAAGTATTATAATGTATTATGTTGACATAAAAACCCGTTATATGCTCTTTTTCCTACGTTGAATTATGATTGAAGTTGATGATTTTAAGGCGTTCGATGCTCATGAAGTGGCGGAAATGCTGTGCCTCAAGTACAGGACGGTGACGCGCTACATCCAAGCCGGCCAAATCCGCGCCCGAAAAATCGGCAAAAAGTACTACGTTACCGAGCAGGACGTCAAAGGCTTCATCCTCGGCCAAGAAACCAACGTCGAAACATCCAAAACCGAAGAAAACGACCCGTACAGGGGCGCGATCAGGGAAGATTAACGATAAAGTTATTCTTTCACTGTATTGTTGGCGAGCCAGGCTAGGTATTTTCGGCTGCCGGTGGTTAGGGGGAGGGCGACGAATTCCGGAGTGTCGTAGGGGTGAATCTCCCGGACGGCTCGCTCCAACTTGGGCAGTAGTTGCTGCCGCGTTTTGAAAATGAGCAGCACCTCGTCGCTGCTTTCGAGCTTCCCCTTCCACCAGTAGTGCGACTCGACCACCGGGACGATGTTGGCGCAGGCGGCGAGCTTGGCCTCCAGCGCGCCTTTGGCCAAATGGCGGGCCAAGTCCATGTCCGGCGCGGTGACCAATACGACGGCAAAATCTTCCGGAACACTCATGCGCCTGAGCTAACTGGGCCAAGCGGCGAAGGTCAATTTCCTTGACCGGTTAAGCGCTTGGCCGAACGCTGCCGTTGTTCAGCGAATTATGAAAGTCATCACTTGTCTATTTGTGTTCTCGGTGGCGCTTGGCCAAGCGGTGGCGGAGGGGGATTGGCCGGCGTTTCGTGGGCCGGAAGCGCTTGGCGTATCCGACAACGCCAATCTACCGATCGAGTGGAGCGACAAAAAAAACGTCGAGTGGAAGGTCGCCGTGGCGGGCCTTGGCTGGTCGGGCCCGGTGGTCCACAGCGGGCGTGTGTACCTCACCACGGCAGTCAGCGACGGAGAATTCGAGAATCGCAAGCCGGGCCTTTACTTCGGGGGTGAGCGCCCGGAACCGATCAATCACATGCATCACTTTCTGGTTTTGTGCCTTGAGTTGGCGACGGGTGAGTTTCTTTGGCAGAAGGAGGTGTTGGCGGCCCGGCCGATCACGCCGATTCATGTGAAGAACAGTTATGCCGCTGAGACGCCGGTGACGGATGGCGAGCGGGTGTACGCCTACTTCGGCAGTCACGGGCTTTACTGCCTCGACAAGACCGGCAAGGTGATTTGGAAAAAAATGTTCAAGCCGTACAAGATGCGCAACGCCTGGGGTACCGGTGCGTCGCCGGTTCTCGCCGGGAACCAGCTGATCATCGTGAACGACAACGAGGAGGAAAGCTGGGTGGCGGCGTTCGACAAACTCACTGGCAGGGAGTTGTGGAAAACCAACCGCGACGAGCCGAGCAACTGGGCCACGCCGTTTGTCTGGAAGCACGCCGGCGGCAAGGAACTGGTTCTGTCCGGGCGTCGTCGCACGCGCTCATACGATTTGTCCGGCAAGGAGCTTTGGAGTTTTCAATGGAAGACGAAGACGTCGATTGTGATCCCGACGCCGTTTGCGGCGCACGGGCTGCTCTACGTTGCCTCCGGTTACGTGGGCGATCGGGAGAAACACGTGTACGCCATTCGACCCGGGGCCAAGGGCGACATCTCAATTCACTCCGGCGAGGATAGCAACAAATCCGTCGCGTGGTACGACAAGCGCGCTGCGCCGTACAACCCCACGCCGTTGGTTTACGGCGATGAATTTTACACGCTGTACGACTTTGGTTTTCTCGCCTGTCGCGATGCCGGGACGGGCAAACTGCACTACGGCAAGGAGCGCATCAACCCGGATAAGCCAGCTGGCTTCACCGCGTCGCCCTGGGCGTATCGCGGCCATGTCTTTGCGTTGAGCGAAGCCGGCGACACGTACGTTTTTAAGGCGGGTAAAAAGTACAAGTTGGTTCGTGTCAACCACACTGGCGGCATGAGCATGGCCAACCCGGCCCTGACCGGCGATCGCCTTCTCATCCGCAATCAAACCCACCTCTTCAGTATCCGCGAAAAGAAATAGCGCTTGGCCAAGGGCCTGGCTTTATTTCCGTTTAGCCTTCACCCCGTCTTCCGCCTTGGCTCCGCCGGTTTTCTTTTTGCCCTTCGGCAGGCCGATCTTTTTCCAAGTAGGTGCGTTGGGCGTGGGCGGAAATATCTCGATCGTCACGTCCTTGACCTGAACCAGCGTCTTGCCGTTGCCGTGAACCTGGAGGCCGATCTGCCCGTCCTGCGGGATGTTCGGCTCGGCCTCCGTGTAGTCGAGGGCGGCCACGCCGTTGATCCACGAGCGGATGCGCGTGCCCTCGGCGCGGATGCGGTAGTCGTTCCAGCCGTCCTCCTTGACGGCGCGGTTGACCGCGTCCGCGTCGGCGGACTCGCCAATCACTTCTCGTCGGCGTGACTCGTCGTATAGTTTCCCCCACCAGCCCCTGCCGGCGTCCACCTGGTAACCGATCATTTCGTGGCTGTCGGGCACCCGCACGCTGCGAATCTGGATGCCGGAATTGACGAAGCCCTCTGTCCCGGTGATGCGGATCTTCAGCCGTAACTCGAAATTGTGAAACGACCGTTTCGTGGCGATGAAGGAATTATGCGGAACTTTCTGCGTCAGCGAGCCGGCGGTAATGAGGCCGCCCTCCACTCGCCACAAGTTGTGCTCGTCCTTGAGCACCTCCCATCCCGCAAGGGATTTGCCGTCGAATAGGGGCCTCTTTGTGTCCTGCGCGTTCGCGTTTGGGGCAACAAGCAGTCCCAAGGCAACGCCGCCGATTATAGTGATCAGTAGTTTTTTCATTTTTCGAAGAGGCGGGTGATGAGCTTGCCGGCTTTTGGGTTTTGTTCACTGTAGTCCAGCCCCATAAAATGGCAGAGAGTAGCGGCGATTTGATCCATCACAATCGGCTTGCCGCCGGCCCACTCGCCGCGCAGCGTACTGTCCGGGCTGATGACCGCCAGCCAGGTGTTCTTGGCGTCCCTGATTTGCGCGTTGTGGCTGTGCCAGTTCAGCGCAATGTCGCCCCGACCGTGGTCGGTGGTGATCAGCAGGGTGGTCTTGTCCCTGTATTGCGGATTGTCCTGCAGCCAGTTCCAAAGCTCGTTGAAAAAGGAATCGAACCGGGCAATGGCGGCGAGCACGCGGTCGTACCGTTTTTCGTGCGCCCAGTCGTCAGTCTCCCCGAGGCTGAGATAAAAAACGCGCGGCCGGTGGGTCTTGAGGTGCGCCATGGCAAACCGGAAGGTGATCTCGTCGTGCCGCACAGTGTCCCACGGCGTGAGCATCTCGAACTGCAGTCGACTCATGGACTGGATGGCCGGGTCCGGGTGCGCGTAGGCCTCATACCCGGCGTTGGTAAACACCGCTCCGGCCTCGTGCTGCACCGCCACCCCGATCACGTCCCACGAGGCGAACGCGGCGACCTTTTTTTGCGGCAGGCCAAGTTTGCGACGTAGAAACTCGAGCACGGTGGGGTTGGGGTTCAGGACCTTGTCGTTGCTGGTGATGAGGTCGTCTCTCGCTTCGCCGGTCAGGATTTCGGAATAGCCGGGATAGGAAAAACGCAACCGGTTTGCTAGGCGAACCACGCTTCCCTTTTGTGGGTTGCCTGCGACTGAGCCGTGGCGCTGCATCCATTCGCCCCAGAAAAACGGCATGAGTTTTTCGCGCCGTTCCTTCGGCGTGTCGGCCCAAAAGCGCTTGTAGGTTTTGGTGTCCTCCGGTTTGCCGTCCTTGATCGTTGCCTTGAGAATCTCGAGGTCGAGCCCGCCGAACAGTTCCTGGTACCGCACACCGTCGAGCGTGATGAGGATCAGGTTTCCCGTCTTGCGCTCTGCGGCCAGGCCGCAGTTGAGTAACAGCATCGCGGTGGTCAGGATGGCCAGGCGCTTGGTCAAGTGGCGGAGTGGGTTTTTTGTCATGTTGATATTTCAGAGTCGTTTCACATGCACATAGTACGCGCCGCAGATGGGGTTGGATCGACCCTCGGCAAACCAGGTGTGCAGGCGTGTCGGACCTTTCGGGAGGGTCACGGTGAACGTGGCGGCCTTGTCACTTGGCTTCACCGGCTTGGCCGTCATTTCGCGGTTGATGAACAACCGGGCCTGCTTGATCGGCAGCGCGCCTTCGCCGTTGTACCCCGCGCCCAGCGGCAGGTTGGCTTCGCGCGGCCAGCGCCGCAGCTCGAACCGGTAGCGGCCAGCTTGGGCGACTTCCAGTTCCCAGTAGCCGTTTTTCTGGGCACCGCGCCGGATCTGACCCTGCTGGTCGATGAACACGTCGAGCCACTCGCAGGCGGTGAGCATCATCGGGTTTTCGGCGTCGCTGCCGATGATCACCCGCTGCGGTTCGTTGGCGATGTCGCCGACAGAGGCCCACCAGTCGTCGAGGTGCCGCCGCAGTTTCGCCGCCACTTCCGGGTGGTCATCGATGACGTTCTTTTTCTGCAGCGGATCGGTCTCGAGATTGTACAGCTCGCTGTCGCGCAGCATTCGCCACCGTTTCCATAGCACCGCACCGCCTTCGCGCCGGAGGATGGAGGGGGAGTCGGGCGTGGGAAAGTCCAGGCTGCCGGGCATGCGACTGTAGTTGATCACGAGCATGCGCTCGGCCGGCACCTCGGCTTCGCCGCGAAGGGTTGGGGCGAGGTTGATGCCGTCGAACTTGCGGGTTGTCTGGACTCCGCAGAGGTCGAGCAGTGTCGGGAGCAGGTCCTGTGTATGCGTCAGCCCACTGATATCGCGCGCTTTGCTGAGGCCGCCGCCGGGCCAGCGGATGAAACAAGGCACGCGGTGGCCACCCTCCCACAGTTGGGTTTTCCGGCCGCGCATGCCGGCGGGATAATAGGCGTGGCCGAAGGTACTGCCGTTGTCGGTCATGAAAAGCAGGATAGTGTTTTGGGCCAGGCCGGACTCGTCTAGGAACGCCATGAGCCGGCCCATGTTGGTGTCGACGTTGCGGATCATCGCGAGGTAGCGCACGAGGTTGCTTTTGGTCCGGGGCGTCATGCGCGGCAGCTTGGTGTTGGTCACCACTTTCTCCATCACCTCGATGTCCTCGTCCGGCGCGAGGAACGGCCCGTGCGGCGTGTTGGTCGGCAGGTAGGCGAAGAACGGTTTCCCGGCCGCGGCACTGCGCTTGATCCAGTCGATGGCGTGGTCGAAGAAAATGTCGGTGCAGTAGCCGGTGAATTTTTTGCTTTTGCCGTTCCAGCGGTAGGTGTCGTTGAAGTAGTTGTTGCCCCAGTGATCCGGCACGGAGCCGATGTGCGAGGAAGGGAACCACAGCGTCTCCTCAAAGCCGCGATCCTGCGGGCGGTATGGGTAATTGTCGCCGAGATGCCACTTGCCGAAGATGCCGGTGCGGTAGCCCTGTTCGCGGAGCAGGTCGGCCATCGTCGGGAGGTTCGCCCGCAGGAGCGTGCGGCCGCTGCTCACGTTGATCGCGCCGTTGCGCGCCGGGTCGAGTCCTGTCATGAGCGAGCCGCGTGTCGGCGTGCACATCGGCGAGGCGTGGTAGTCGGTGAAGCGCACGCTCTGTGAGTGCAGCTTGTCGAGGAACGGCGTGTTGAGGACTGGGTTGCCGTGCGCGGAGAGTTCGGGATACCCCTGGTCATCCGTCATCACGAGGATCACATTCGGCCGGGCCGCCTGGCCAAGCGGAAGGGCCGCCATCGCCAATGCCGATGTGAACAGGGCAGGGAGAAATCGCATGGGTAGATTGTAGCGGCAGGCACCGCTGCTAAGCAACCCGCCAGTGCAACGGGGAGCGCACGCGCCCCCTTGAGCGCCTCGTCCAAGGCTTCGTCCCCAAATCTTTCCTTTGGCCAAGCCGGAAACGATTCCGGCGGGGCGCCGGTATCCACTCGCGAGGGCGCGTGTGCTCTCCAAACCGAATTGGCCGAGCTTGCTGGGCGTTTGATTTTGTGGATTGATGGCTGCCACTCGAATGACGCAGTTTGGCACATGGCAACCGAAGATTCGCGGCAAGTTGTTTTACAACTGGCCGCAAGGCGCGTGTGAGGAGGCACTGCGTTTCACGAGTGCCGGGCAGCTTGGCGTCGAGCCGTACGATGTGGCCATCGTCGGTGCGGGCGTGGTCGGCTGCGGACTGGCGTATCGGCTTTCGCAGTACGATCTTCGCGTGTTGCTTATCGATCGACTGCACGATGTCGGCGAAGGCACGAGCAAGGCCAACAGCGCGCTCATCCACTCCGGCTACGACGCCAAGCCGGGTTCGCTCGAGTCGAAACTGTTGCACGAGGCCGAGGCCGACTGGCCCGGCCTGGCGGCGCGGCTTAAAATTCCGCTCGACCCCATCGGCGGTATCATGATGGCGGTGACCGACGAGCAGGAACGCCAGCTTGAGGCCGCCGAGAAAAACGCCCACGCCAATCGCGCCACCGATGTGCGCATCCTCAGCGCCACCGAGATTCGCGAGCGCGAGCCCAACGCGTCGCCGGATGTGCGTGGCGGGTTGCTCGTGCCGGGCGAGTCGCTGGTCGATCCGTTCATGGCGTCGATCGCCTACGCCGAGATCGCCCTGGCCAACGGCGTCGATATTTTACTCGGCGCGGACATCGCCGGGGTGGAACTTGGCCAACCGCCGGGCGCACCGCTGCATCACCTCGTCACTGCTGACGGCCACCGTCTCCCGGTGCGTCGTATCGTCAACGCCGCTGGGTTGGGCAGTCGCCGTCTGGCCGACGGCTACGGCGGTGGCGCGTTCGACATCAACCCTCGCCGCGGCCAGTTTTTGTTGTTCGACAAATCCGCGCGGCCGCTCGTGCAACACATCCTGCTGCCGGTGCCCACTGCGCACACGAAGGGCGTGCTGGTGGCGCCCACCATTTTCGGAAACCTGCTCGCGGGACCGACCGCCGAGGACCTGCCGCTCGAGGATCCCGCCGCCACGCACACCACCGTCGAGGGCATTCGCCGGGTCGTGGAGGGCGGCTCGCGGCTCGTCGATGGCTTGGCCCGGCAGCCGGTCATTGCCACTTATGCCGGTGCGCGGTGCGCCTGCAGCCAAGGGAGTTACGTGATCCGCCACAACGACGGCGCGCCCGGCATCGTCACGGTTACCGGCGCGCGCTCCACCGGGCTGACCGCGTCCATTTCGCTGGCGCGCCACTTGATCGACGGCATGCAAAAAGAGCTTGGCCTCGAGTTGTCGCCGGACAGCGCCGCGCTCGACTGCCGACCGGACAGCGCCTGGCCTGGCTGGTGGCGGCGGCCGTTTGAGAACGGGGCGACCGATGCCCGCGCCGATCACGGTTGCGCGGTTTGTTTTTGTGAAGTGATCAGCGGGGGCGAAATCCGCGACGCACTCGACTCGCCGCTAAAGCCCCGCACGATGGATGCGCTAAAGCGGCGCACGCGGGTTCTGAGCGGCCGTTGCCAGGGCTTCGACTGCCAGGTGCCGCTGGCGGAAATCGTGTCGGGCCACACCGGCATCGGCATCGCGCAACTCACAAAAAATGGCCCCGGCAGTGAACTGGTTGTGCCTGGCCAAGCGGAGGTCACGGCATGAGCTGTGGGCAACATTTCAAGGTGGCGATCATCGGCGGCGGGCCGGCCGGCATCGGCGTGGCGGTTGGCCTGGCCAAGCGCGGTATCGGGCCGGTCGTGTTGATCGAGCGCCGCGCCGAGGTCGGTGGCACGCCGATGGGTTACCGCAAAAAACCGGGCGGTGTACCGACGTTCGTCGAGTGGACGCGCGGCCGGGTGGTGTTCGGCGAGGAACTGGCCGGGCGAATGGCCAAGCGCTTGGCCAAGACCGACACCACGATTCGGTTGAGTGCGCAAGTAACCCAGATTGATCCCGCCGAAAAACGGCTGACCCTACTCTGGCCGGAAGGCGTGTGTGACGTCACCGCCGATGCCGTTGTGCTGGCAGCCGGTGCCCGTGAGCAAACGCCCGCCGAGAAGGGCTGGCTCGCTGGGGCGCGAACGGCGCGGGTCGGTTTCACGCGACACATCACCGGCTGGCTTGACGGTCACGGGTTGCTTCCCGCTCGCAAGCCGGTGGTGGTGGGCTCGGACCTGATCGCCTACTCGGCGGCGGCGAAGCTCCGGGCCGCGGGCAGCGACAAGCCGGTGATGATCGACCGGCGGCGAAGCCCCAGTGCGGGGTTGTTTGAGCGACTATTTTTCCGGCGCTGGACGCGCCCCGACTGGTCGGGCGACGTTACGGCTGCCGGGATAAAAGGCGACCGCTCCGCCGCCGGTGTGCAGTCAAGCGACGGCCAGGATTGGCACGGCGACGGCGTGATGATTTGCGGGGAACTCGTGCCGAACACCGAGCTGGCGCTGTTGGGCGGCCTGGCCGTCGAGCTGCCGTCGCGGCAACTGCAATTGGCGCGCGGCCAGGCGCTTTCGGAGCCGGGCTGGTTTGCCGCCGGCAACGTGCTCGGCGGCTTTCACGGTGCGCAGTGGTGCTACTTCAACGGCCGCCAAGCGGCCAGGCGCGTCGCGAATTTTTTGGAGTAGTCGCAGCGAAGGCGCGCACGCTCCCTGATCGCATTGGTATCAGAAGGCCGGCTGGTAGCAGGCATTGCTGGGAGCGGACTGGGTGTCCTCGGCTTTTCCCGTGAAGCCGTCCGCCAGGCCGAAGTGTTTGGCGCGCAGCGCGGTTGCCTTGCGATACTCGACGTGGCCATCGGACAAGACGAGATTGCCGCCCTTGAAATGCACGGAGGCGTACCAGTCGGAGGTGGGACTTCGCGTGTGGTGCCAGTAAGTGTACATGCCCTTGCCGCAGCCGCCGAACGACGGGCCGTACGAGGGCCGCAACGCCGTGTAGCTGACGAGCCGGACGGTTTCCTGGATGATGGCAACCTCGGAAGGACTGCGCACGCGATCCATCGACAGTTCCATCACCACGCCGTTGGGTAGATAACTGGTGGCGCTGGTCTTGGTGGCGTCCGAGGCATCTCCCGGTTTTTTCGCGTCGGGGCAGGAGTACACCTCGGTGCTGGGTCGATCTTGTCTTTGGAGGTAGGGCGCGATGGCGTAGAGGCAGTTGTTTCGCCAGAAGGAATTTTGCCTGTTCATGAAGTCAGGAACCTGCGACGCCTTGGGCGGGTACTTCTCGAAATCGTTCTCATAAAGCAGGAGCGCGATGCCGATCTGTTTCATGTTGCCGAGGCATTGCGTCTGCTTGGCCTTCCCCTTCGCCTTGGCGAGGGCCGGTAGCAACAACCCCGCTAGGATGGCAATGATGGCGATCACCACCAGCAACTCGATGAGAGTGAACGCCCTCTTGGTCTTTGTTTTCATTTAGAGGCTTCAGTTTTCAACTCAGCAGCCGTCTTGCCACCGTGCTTGCGGAGGAGGGCTACGATTTCGTTTTGGGAAAAATTTGTTGCGCAATCAAGCGGCGTTTCGCCCTCGAAGTTGATTGCGTTGACGTCGGCCTCGGCCGCGAGGATCAATTCCACGATATCCGGGTGACCGCACCACGCTGCCCAATGCAGGGAGGATGCGCCGTAACGTTCGTCCCGGGTGTCCACCTCGGTTCCGACCACCAGATGCCGGAGTACAACGTCCCTGTTCCCCGCCTCGGCCGCAGCCCAGATGGGCGTCCCTGGCGTTGGGATGGCCGTCGGCTCCGGAGTAACACACCCCGTCAACAACACGGCCGCAATGGTCGTTTGTAGCAATAACGTCATAAGGCGGATGACGGGGGAGCCTAGAAAAGTGGGCGGAAATTAACAAATCAAATTCTTCAAAATTGTCTTCAGCAGCCAAGTCGCGTTGAGTGGATGAGTGGCCGCGAGTCCGTTATTTGGCCAAGCGTTTGCTTGATGGCCTGCAAGTGGCTGGGGCATAATCCCCCCGCGTCCTATGTCTCTCTCAAGCGAACTTCACCGGCAACACCTCGAGGTGACGCGGCGTTACTTCCTCCAACTCGGAGCAGTCGGTGTTGCCGCGCTGAAGCCACTGTCCGCCTGGGCGGATTCCGATCAAGCCCTCCTCGATGAGGCGACGGCTGATCTCGGGTATTTCACGCCGCAGGCTGATTTTGGTACGGTCGAGCGTGGCGATCCCCTGCCGTACCAGCTGCCCTTGGCCAAGCGGCTCGAGGTTGGCTTGGAACGTGAAACTTGGAAGCTCGACGTCGTTCCGGATCCCGAGAGCAATCCGCAGATGGGCAACCCGCTCTCGAGGGCGAAGGGCAACGCGCTGGATTTCGAGGCACTCTTGAAGCTCGGGGAGAAACACGCGGTGCGGTTTCTCAAGATCATGACCTGCAACAACATTGGCGCGCCGCTGGGCATGGGATTGTGGGAGGGAGTGCCGCTTCGCCGCGTCATCTGGGCCACCAAACCAACGGCGAACATCCGGCGCGTGTTTTACCATGGCCATCACAACAACGACCCAAAGCAGATCTTCCAGAGCTCACTGCCGGTCGGCCGGGTGCTTGAGGATCCGCCGGGCGACAACCCGGTGATCCTCTGCTACAAGCTCAATGGCCAATGGCTGACAGGCAAACGCGGTGGCCCGGTGCGGATGCTGGTGCCCGATGCCTACGGCTTCAAGTCGGTCAAGTGGCTCAAGAGCGTTGTGCTCACCAATAATTACCAGGCCAACGACACCTATGCCGGTGCCAACAACGACATCGACAGCTGGATGAAAACCATGAGCCGGTTTCACTACAAACCGGAAAAGGCCAAGGCCGGGGAGCCGATCCCGGTCACCGGTTGGGCACAGGTTGGCGTGGGCGGTTTAAGCAAGGTGCAGATCTGGATCAACCCGAAAGACAACGAGTGGCCCGAGGACGATCCGTACTTCACCAGGGCACCGTGGTGGGACGCGACGATTCTGCCGCCTCCCACCCTTTGGGGCGGCGATCTGCCCGGCGGCAGGCTGCCGGACAACGTGCGGTTTTTTGAAGGGAACGGCCAACCGAAACATTGGCCCATGCGCTACACCCTTGCACACTGGGCCACGTTGCTGAAGGGGATCGCCCCCGGCAAATACGATGTGCGCTGCCGGACCATTGACCTCAACGGAATCGCCCAGCCGATGCCGCGCCCGTTCCGCAAGTCCGGCCGCAACACCATCCAGAGGTTCTCGCTCACGGTTGAGGGTTGATTTTTTCCAGCTTGCTTCACTTGAGGCTTGCCCGGGATGTCGCCGGGTTAGAGTATTCGTGCCGTCTTTTTTTGTGAGTCCGTTCATTCCGTTGAATTTCCGCCGCCTGGCCGAGGCGACCGTTTTGGTCGGCGCGTTGGCTGTCGACTTGGCCAATACCGAGGCGGTGGGGATCGATTTCAATCGGGACATCCGGCCGGTACTTTCTGAGAACTGTTTCCAATGCCACGGACCGGACGCGGCCAAGCGCAAGACCGGTCTGCGTCTTGACACGAGCGAGGGCGCGACCGAGGCGCGCGACGGCGTGCGGGCAATCGATCTGGCGGATTTGGCCAAGAGCGAGCTGCTGGCGCGCATCACGGCCACCGACCCCGACACGCGGATGCCGCCGCCGGAGGCGAACAGTCGCCTGACCCCGGAGCAGGTGACGCTGCTGAGCGAATGGGTCAAGGCCGGCGGCGAGTACGACCGGCATTGGGCGTTTAAAAAACCGGTTCGCCAGCTGCTGCCCAGCTTGGCGGCCAACCGGCGCGCGTGGGCGAAAAACGCGGTCGATGTTTTCATCGCCGCCAAGCAGGCGGAGGCGAGTGTCATGCCGTCGCCGCAGGCGGCCAAGGCGACGCTGCTGCGCCGCGTGAGTCTCGACCTGACCGGCCTGCCGCCGTCCCCGGTGCAGATCGCTGCGTTTGTCGCGGACACAAGTCCGGACGCGTTCGAAAAGGTGGTGGACGGGTTGCTGCAGTCGCCGCACTATGGCGAGCGCTTGGGGCGCCACTGGCTGGACACGGCGCGCTACGCCGACTCCGACGGCTACAGTCACGACGCAGGTCGGTCGATGTGGCCGTACCGCGACTGGGTGATCGATGCAACGAACCGAGATGTGTCGTTTGACCGGTTTGTCATCGAGCAGCTCGCCGGCGACATGCTGCCCGACGCCACGCTACCCCAGCGCATCGCCACCGGGTTTCACCGCAACACTCAGATTAACACCGAGGGCGGTGTGGATAAGGAGCAGTTTCGCGTCGACTCGATTTTTGACCGCATCGCCACTACGGGCGAGGTGATGTTTGGTCTGACGCTTGGCTGTGCGCAGTGCCACGATCACAAGTTCGACCCCATTTCGCAAGTCGAGTATTATCGGTTGTTTGCCTTTTTCAACAATGCCGACGAGCCGCGCATCGAGGCGCCGACGGCCGAAGTCCTCGCGAGGCGCGCCGAGCACGGCGCGCGTGTGAAGCAGCTCGAGACTGAGTTGAGCGCCTTGGCCAAGGAGGATGCCAAGCGCAAGCCGCTCGAGGCCAGCCTGGCCAAGCTTAAAAAGGCGCGGCCAAGCGCAGCGACGACTTTGGTGATGGCCAAGCGCGGAAAGCCGCG
This sequence comes from Verrucomicrobiota bacterium, assembly GCA_030747575.1. Lineage (GTDB taxonomy): Bacteria > Verrucomicrobiota > Verrucomicrobiia > Limisphaerales > UBA1096 > UBA1096. The sequence goes on from JASLKI010000010.1 coordinate 14,511, forward strand.
CACGACTCGCCGGTTTGTGCAGGGCGATTTCACCCGTCCGGCCGAGGAGATGCAGCCGGGGACGCCGTCTGTGTTGCACCGCCTGGCCCAGCCGGACGGGGACCGGCTCGACTTCGCCCGCTGGGTTGCCGATCGCAACAACCCGCTCCTGGCGCGCGTGGCCGTCAATCGCATGTGGCAGCACTTTTTCGGGCGCGGTATCGTGCAGACGGAGAACGACTTTGGCTCGCAGGGCATCCCTCCGACGCATCCCAAGCTGCTTGACTGGCTGGCGGTAGAGTTCATGGAGAACGGCTGGAGCCAAAAACAGATTCACCGACTAATCGTCACTTCGGCAACGTACCGGCAGGTATCACTGCGCCGTGCGGATTTGGAGCGCGTTGACCCGTACAACAAGTGGCTCGGCAGGCAGGCGCGGTTCCGCCTGGACGCCGAAGTGGTGCGCGATTTGGCGCTGGCCTCGAGCGGTTTGCTCAGCGCGAAGATGGGCGGGCCGGGCGTGTTCCCGCCGCAACCGGAGGGCTGCATGGATCTTGGCCAGCATCGAAAAACCTGGAAGGCCAGTAGCGGCGAGGATCGTTTCCGCCGCGCCGCGTACACGTACCGCTGGCGAAACACACCGCACCCGGCTCTGAAGGTATTCGACGCCCCGGCCGGGCTGGCCGCGTGCACGCGCCGCATCCGCTCGAACACACCGCTGCAGGCACTGACGCTGATGAACGACCCAGCGTTCGTTGAGTTGGCGGTCGGCTTGGCTAGGCGGCTCATGGCGGAGGCTGACAGTGCGGCGAATCGCATCCGGCTCGGCTTCCAGCTTTGTCTCGGGCGCGAGCCGGACGCCGAGGAGTTGCGACTGCTCACCGGCCTGGTCGAGAGCCAGCGCAGCGAGTTTACCGTGCAATCCGCCGAGGCCAAGGCGGTGGTGGCCAAGGCCAAGCTGCTTGGCCAAGCGACGCAGCCGGCCGGCGGCGATACAGAGTTCGCGGCGTGGACCATGGCGGCGCGCGTGCTGCTGAACCTTGACGAAACGATTACCCGCGAATGATGAACGATTTAATGGGCAGCCAGGCGCAACAAATGGATTTGCAACAGTTCACCAGGCGGCATTTTTTCAGCCAATGCTCGATCGGCCTGGGCTCGATCGCGCTGGGCTCGCTGCTTGGAGACGACTTGGCCAAGGCGGCGCGCGCGAACCCGTTTCAGCCTGGCAAGCCGCACTTCCAGCCAAGGGCCAAGAATGTCATATACATGTTCATGGCGGGGGGGCCGTCGCAGTTGGAGTTGTTCGACTGGAAACCGGAACTGGCCCGGCGCAGCGGCGACAACATCCCCGAGTCGTTCATCAGGGGCAAGCGGTTTGCCTTCATGAACAGCACGTTCAAGGACCAAAAAAAGCTGCTTGGCCCGGTGAAACAATTCAGGCAGCACGGGCAGGCTGGCATGTGGTTCAGCGACAACATCCCGCACATCGGCGGCATCGCCGACGAGATGACAATGTTCCGCACCTGCAAGACAAACCTGTTCAACCACGCGCCGGCCAAGCTGTTCATGAACACTGGCACCGGGATTTTTGGGCGGCCGAGCATGGGCTCATGGGTGACGTACGGCATCGGCAGCGAGACGCAAAGCTTGCCGGGGTTCGTGGTGCTGCACTCTGGTTCGCGCGGTCCGCGCGGCGGGGCGGCAAACTGGGCTAGTGGCTTTTTGCCGACGACATATCAGGGGGTGCCGCTGCGGGGCTCGGGCGATCCAATCCTGAATCTGGCCAACCCGGCCGGCGTCAGCGCCAGGCGCCAGCGCGCCTCGATCGACGCCATCAACAAACTCAACCTAAAGCGCCTAGTGGCGACCGGTGATCCCGAGATCAACACGCGCATCGCCTCGTACGAGATGGCGTACCGCATGCAGTCCAGCGCGCCGGAGTTGATGGATATCTCCGGCGAGTCCAAGGCGACGCTTGACCTGTACGGCGTCGAGCAAGGCAAACCAAGCTACGCCAACAACTGCCTCTTGGCGCGGCGCCTCGTGCAGCGCGGCACGCGGTTTGTGCAGTTGTACCATACGAACTGGGACAGCCACGGCGGCCCGGGTGAGACCCTCACCAAGGACTTCGACAAGGTGACACACGAAGTCGACCAGGCCAGTGCGGCGCTCGTGAAGGATCTCAAGGCGCACGGGATGCTCGACGACACGCTGGTGATATGGGGCGGCGAGTTTGGCCGCACGCCGATGAGCGAGGCGCGGCAAACGGCGGGGCGTAACCATCACATCGACGCGTTCACCATGTGGATGGCCGGGGGCGGCATCAAGCCCGGCAATATCGTCGGCGCGACGGATGAGTTCGGGTTCGGCGCGATCGATCAAGAGTGCCACGTGCACGACCTGCACGCGACCGTGCTGCACCAGCTCGGGCTGGATCACAAGCGGTTGACCTTCCGTTTTCAGGGCCGCGACTTCCGGTTGACCGACGTTCACGGCAACGTGATTCAGGACGCGCTGGGGTAGGGGCGGTATTAACTTTTCCGACGGCCAAGTGGTGGTTTTTTCTTAACCATTTATCTCGGAATAGTGTTTGATCTATGTTCGGGTTGGTTGGACGGCGAGTTGGCCTGCGACCTTGTAACGAGTAGAATGGTGAAAAATGGAGGAAAGTTGGTATTGGCAGTGGCTGCCTTGGGCGTGCTCACGCTGTCCGCCGAGATTGTGTGGTCGGCCGAGAACGAGAACCCGTATTTCACCATCAGTGACCGCAATGCGTTTGACCTCACAAGCGAGCCGCCACCCACCCGCGAAACCGCCCCGCCCGAGCCGCCGAGAAGTGAGGATATCATGCTCACCGGTATTTATCTGCAAAAGGGTGTGGAACGCGCGGCATTGGCACGGGTCGATACCAAGAAAAAGGCCGAGCCCCCCACATACCTGCAATTGGCGGCCGGCGAAAAAAAGGATGGCATCGAGATCGTCTCCATCGACAAGGCGACGGGAAAAGTTACTATCAAGGAATTCGGTGAACTCCGCAGCCTGAGTTTCAAGGAAAACACCTTCAAGACATCAGTGGCCAAGGCACCACGGACTTCATCGAGAAGTTCATCCAGTGCTGCCGCCAAGAAGGTGGCCGAGATCAAGAAGGCCGCCGATAAGAAGGCTGCCGATAAGAAACGAGCCGAGGAGGCCGCCCGGCGCTCAAGAGGCGGTAGCGAACGATCATCGCGGGATGAGTTGCGGGAGCGATTTGCCAACATGTCGGATGCAGATCGGCAAAAGTACGCGCAACAGATGCGCGAACGTTATAGTAGCCAGAGTCGGGGAGGCGACGACCGTCGCGGGCGCGGACGGTAGGATTCCCTTTAATCCTCCACCGGCCAAGCTATAAAAAAAGCGGAGCCGTTTGGCTCCGCTTTGGGGATTATCCAGATAATCAATCCGGATTATTCCGCGATGGAAACTTCGTAAGGCTTGCTGGCCTCGACTTTCGGCAACTCGACCTTGAGCATGCCGTTCCTGAACTCGGCCTTTATCTTGCTGGTCTCAACGCCGCTGCCCAGTTGAAACGAGCGGCTGAACTTGCCGTAAGCCCGCTCGTAGCGGTGGGCAAACTCATTGCTCGCGCTTTGCTCATTCTTGCGTTCGCCGGTCAACGTCAGCACGCCTTCCTCCGCCGTCAGGTTCACATCGGCCTTGGTCAGGCCGGGCAGGTCGGCGGTCAGAGTGTAGGCGCCGGGCGACTCCACGATGTCCACCGCCGGGCTCCACGCGTCGGTTTGGGTGGTCTTGGCCGAGGTGCCTAACGAGTCGTTGAATAGACTGCCAAACACATCCTCGAATACCGTCAGCGGGTTTCCATTTCTTCTCGTATAAGTCATCATCATTTTTTCCTTTCTATTTTAGGGTTACGGTTTCTATCGAACCAACTACCCAACTTAATGCAAACCGCGTGCCAATCGATACGAGCTAAAAATGGTCAAAAAATTCGTTTATTAATGAAAAAAAGCAATAAAGGGACATAGTGGCACAGTATAAATAAGCTCGATATAGAGACAATTTGACCCTATTCACCCGCTTTGTCAAGCGGCCAACGTGGCCTTTACTTTACAGGGTTACGGGTGCGTGCGCATGGTTTGGCGCCGTGAGCTTGGCTTATTTCCTGAGGCGTGTGGCGATGTTGGTGCCGTTGGTGCTCGTGATCAGCTTCCTCGCGTTTTGTCTCGTGCGTGTCGCTCCGGGCGGGCCGTTTGACAAGGAGCGCGCCCCGGCCTCGCCGGACATCGAGCGCAACCTCAAGGCCAAGTACCACCTCGACGAGCCGTTGTGGCAGCAGTACCTGCGATTTGTCGGCATCGGTTTTGAAAAACGCGACGGCGAGTGGCGGGCATTCGAGGGAGGCTTGGTGCGGGGCGACTTCGGGCCGTCGCTGAAGTATCGCAACCACTCGGTCAACGACATCATCGCGCAGGGCTTGCCGGTGTCATTGTCGCTGGGGCTGTTGTCGTTCTGCTTTGCGCTAGGCATCGGGATTCCGCTGGGCGTGTGGACGGCGATTCGCCGGGGGCGCTGGCAGGATCATGTCGGCAGTTTTTTTTCCATTCTCGCGGTTTGCATCCCGGCGTTTGTGCTGGGGCCGGTGCTGATTGTCTTGCTGGGGATTCGGTGGCCGGTGTTCCCGGTGGGACTTTGGGGCGGCCCGTGGCACGTGATCCTTCCGGCGGTCACGCTCGGCACCTACTTCGCCGGAAAAGTTTCGCGGTTGGCCCGGGAGGGGATGAGCCAGGCGTTGCAGTCGGACTTCATCACCACGGCGCGGGCCAAGGGCGTGGGAGAGACGACGATCGTGTTGCGGCATGCGCTGCGCGAAGGACTGCTGCCGGTGGTGACGTATAGCGGGCCGCTGCTGGCCGACCTGTTGGTGGGATCGTTCGTAGTGGAAAACCTGTTTCAGGTTCCCGGCATCGGGGTGTTCCTCGTGAACAGTTCGATCAACCGCGATTACACGATGGTGGTCGGGCTGGTGATTTTATATTCCGTGATGTTGCTGACACTGAACTTGGCGGTCGATGCCGTCTACGGCTTGCTGGATAAGCGTGTGAAATATGGCTGAGGCAACACATCAACCCGGCCAAGCGCTTGGCCAAGCGCAGGAAACCGGCGAGTCGCCGAACCGCCGCGCCTGGCTGCGGTTCCGCGACAACCGTCCTGCGGTGGTGGCGTCGGTGTTTCTGCTTGGCCTGCTGGTGCTGGCGCTGGCTTGGCCGCTGGTCTCGAGCCAAGGCGATGTGCACAGCGAGGCTCAATTCGCCGCGCCAAGCGCCGGGCATTGGTTTGGCACCGACGTGCACGGGCGCGACCTGTTCGGGCGCGTGCTGGCTGGGGCCCGGATTTCGCTGATCGTCGGCTTCGTCGGCGCGCTGGTCAGCCTGGTAATCGGCGTGCTGTGGGGTGCGACTGCTGGCCTGCTCGGCGGTCGCTGGGACAACTTGATGATGCGCACGGTGGACGTGCTCTACTCGCTGCCGTCGATCATTTTTGTAATCGTGATCATCACGACGCTGGAGGGGGTGTTGCAGGGCTGGCTGCAATCGGCGTTCGGCGGTGGCAGCGGCGAGACGGCGCGGATGCTGTTGCTCTACGCCGGCCTAGGCGCGGTGTCGTGGCTGACGATGGCTCGCATCGTGCGCGGGCAGGTGTTGGCGTTGCGCGAGCGGCAATTTGTCGAGGCGGCGCGGTCCCTTGGCCTCGGCACGTGTACGATCTTGTGGCGGCATATCCTGCCGAACGTCGTCGGGGTGGTGATTGTTTACCTGACGCTGACGCTGCCGGCGGTGGTGCTGTACGAGTCGTTCCTGAGCTACCTCGGCTTGGGCATCCAGCCGCCGCGAGCGAGCCTGGGGTCGCTGATCGCGGAGGGCGCGGCGCAGATCAACCCGGTGCGAATTTACTGGTGGATGATCGTGTACCCGGCCGGCTGCCTGGCAGCGATGCTGATGGCGCTCAACTTCCTCGGCGACGGTCTACGGGATGTGTTCGACCCCAAGGCTGACAAGGATCTTTGAGCGGCCAAGCGCTTTTTGTTGTGTGGGGTCGCGGAGAAAAAGGAAAAATGGTCGGGACGGAGAGATTCGAACTCTCGACCTCCTGATCCCGAACCAGGCGCGCTACCAAGCTGCGCCACGTCCCGACCAAAGGGCCGGGCAGTATGCCGAGGGTGGGGGCACTTGGC
>JASLKI010000011.1 GCA_030747575.1 Verrucomicrobiota bacterium
CATCGGCATGTCGCTGATTTTTTTCCAGGGTGGAGTAGCGCGGCAACTGATCAAGCGCGTAGGCGAGCGCCGGACGGCGTTGACCGGCGTCTGCTGTACGTTGCCCGGGTTTCTCATCATCGGCAACGCGACTACCGCCGGCGTGCTTTACGGCGGATTGCTCCTCATGACCGCAGGCAGTGGGATGACCATGCCGTCGCTCAACTCGCTTGTATCGCGTTACACGCCGGCAGATCGGCAGGGACTGTCGCTGGGCGTGTTCCGTTCGCTTGGCTCGCTGAGTCGCGCCATCGGTCCAATCATGGGCGGCTTGCTATACTGGAAATTTAATAGCTCGATGCCGTTCTGGGTCGGTGCAGCGTTTCTCGTCGTGCCTTTCTTCATGGCGCTCGGCCTCCCGCCGGTGCCGGATCATGATGAAGTGAGCAGTGAGCAGTGAGCTTGGCCAAGCTCAGGCCGATTCGGCTTGGTCGGTTTCGTCCTCGGCTGGGGCGGGGAGGGTTCGGAGAACCTCCGCCACCGGCTCCACAGTGGGGAGCTCCTTCCCCTCGGTCTCACCGGTTTGTAGTTTGTTGACGCGCTCGCCGCTTGGCTTGATCGAACTTTCGTAGCTGCCAACGGCTGCGTTGTACGCCTTGTTTGCCCGCTCGAGGCCGGTGCGGATTTTGTCGAAGTGCCCAAGGAATGTGCCGAGTCGCTTGTACAGTTGTTGTGCCGCCTCGGCGATGGTCCGGGCATTTTCCGATTGCGAATGGTACTGCCAACTCACGCTCACGGAGCGCAGCAGCGCGATCAGTGACGCCGGCGTGGCAATCGTGATGCGGCGCGCGGCCGCCCACACGATCAGGTCGGGATCGCCCTCAAGCGCGGCGCTGAAGAGCGACTCGGCCGGCACGAACATCACCACGCAATCGAGCGCTCCGTCGATGTGCTGCGGGTAGTTTCGATCGGCCAGCGACTTGATGGTTTCGCGCATCTTTTTGCCGTGCTGCTCGATGGCCGTTTTGCGCTGCGCGGCGTCGCCCGACTCGAGATCGTTGAGGAACGACAGGTCCGGCGACTTGGCGTCGACGACGATGTGGCGTCCCTCCGGCAGATGCACGATCATGTCCGGCCGGCCCTCGGTGGAACCGGTTTGTTCGCTGAAATCGCAGTGGCTGCTCAGCCCGGCGGCCTCGACGACTCGACGCAGCGTCTCCTCGCCCCACTTGCCGCGCGCCTGGCTGGAGTTGAGGATCATCCGCAACTGCTCCGTCTCGATCGAGAGCGACTTGCTGTTCTCACTGAGGGTGCTGAGTTGTTCTCGCAGCGCGCCCAACTGGGTGTTGCGGCTTTTTTCGCTCTCGCTCAACCGCTGCTGGTAGGTCGCGAGGTGTTGCGTGAGTGGCGCAACCAGCTTGGCCACGGCTTCCTTGCTGGTGTTCAGTTCGCCCTTGGCGCTCTCGTGCAGCTTGCCAAGCGTCTCGCCGGCCAGGCGCACCAGTTCTGGCTGGGCCTCCTTCAGTGCGTCGGCACTGAGAACCTTAAACGACTCCTTGAGCGCCGCGTGTTGTTCCTCGTATTGCCTCCGATGATCCTCGAACCGCTGTTCGGTCGCCTGGCTTTCGACCTCGGCCCGGGTCCCTTTGCGTGAGCCAATCAGCCACCCGATCACCCCCCCCAGCGAGACGCCGACGAGCAGGCAAACTATGATCTCCAGAATTTCCATGAGCGCCGTCAGTCTGTCGTCTCAACGACGCGGCGACAAACTGAAATTGTACCGCCGCTTGGCCATGGGATAATTTGGTCTTGGCGACCGCTGCCGGCTTGGCCAAGCTCAGCCCGCTTTTTTATGAACAGATCAATCCTGACCGGCTTGGCCATCGTCGTACTTGGCCAAGCGCAACCGCCCGCAGCCGCGCCGCCAAGCGCCAAGCCGTTTCCGCTCCAAGGCATCCTGCCCAAGGCCGAGACCGGCGCGCTGGACTATCTCAAGGAACACCCCACTTACGACGGCCGCGGCATCACAGTTGCGATCTTTGACACCGGCGTCGATCCCGGCGCCCCTGGCCTGCAGGAGACCAGCGACGGGAGGCCGAAGATCGTCGATGTCGTGGATGGCTCCGGCAGCGGCGATGTGGACACTTCCGCCGAGCGCGAAGCCAAGGACGGCACGTTGACCGGTCTCACCGGCCGCACGCTCAAGCTCGGCGGCAAATGGCAAAACCCCGGCGGCAAATGGCGCGTTGGCATCAAGGCGGCGTACGAGTTGTTCCCCGGCAGCCTGGTCAGCCGCCTCAAGCGTGAGCGTAAAAAAGAGTGGGACAAACAGCAGCGCGAGCGCATGGCTGGCTTGCAGGCCAATCTTGCCGATTTCGACGAGGCCAACTCCACCCCGAAAGGCGACAAGAAAAAGGAGCGCGGCGAATTGCAGGCGCGCATCGACCTGCTCGAGGCGCTGCAAAAGGATTACGACGATCCCGGCCCGGTTTACGATTGTGTTGTCTTTAACGACGGCAAGGCGTGGCGCGCCGTGGTGGACACCGACGAGGACGGCGACCTCACCGACGAGAAGCTGATGACCCGTTTCCGCGCCGAGCGCCAGTGGGCGTCGTTCGGTAAGCGGGTCATGATGAACTTCGCGCTGAACATTTACGACGACGGCGACACGCTCTCGATCGTTACTGATGTCGGCGCGCATGGGACGCACGTGGCCGGCATCGTCGCGGCGAATTATCCGGGCCAACCGGAACTTAACGGACTCGCCCCAGGGGCGCAGATTGTGTCGGTCAAAATCGGCGACCGCCGCATGGGCAGCTCGTCGATGGGCACCGGCGAGGTGCGCGGGCTGATCGCCGTGATGGAGAACAACTGCCAGCTTATCAACATGAGCTATGGTGGCTCATCGCAGGATCCCAACGACGGCCGGCTTGCCGCGCTCTACTCGGAGATCGTCAACAAGCACAACGTCATTTTTGTGGCCAGCGCCGGCAACGACGGGCCGGCGTTGTCGACGGTCGGCTCGCCCGGCGGTACGACCTCTGCGCTTTTCGGCATCGGCGCCTACGTCTCGCCGGTGATGATGGAGGCACAGTATTCGCTGCGCGAGCCGCTGCCGGCCATCCAGTACACATGGTCGTCGCGCGGGCCGACGCTCGACGGAAATCTCGGCGTCGATTTCAGCGCGCCCGGCGGGGCGATCGCGCCGGTCTCGAACTGGACGCTGCAGGGCAAGATGCAGATGAACGGTACCTCCATGTCGTCGCCCAACGCATGCGGCGGCATCGCGCTGCTCTTGTCCGGCCTGAAACAGCAGGAGATCGAGTGGACGCCGCACAGGATCCGCCGCGCCATCGAGAACACCGCGAAGGAAATCCCCAACGTCGAGCGCTTCGCCCAGGGCCGGGGCTTGTTGCAGGTGGACAAGGCGTTCGCCTACCTTGAGGCCAACCGGGACGCGATGGATCACGACCTGCGGTTCGAGGTCACCAACCGTTCGCAGGGCGGGCGTGGTATTTATTTGCGCGAGCCGTTCAACACGGGTCAGCCGGTTTCCTCGACCATCGCCATCGCGCCGGTGTTTCACGAGGACGCCGACAACGCAGGGAAGGTCGCTTTTGAGATGCGCATCAACCTTGAGTGCGACGCCTCGTGGGTCGGGCATCCCGGCCACATGGTGCTGATGCACGGCGGGCGCAGCTTCGGCATCGAGATTAACCCGCAGTCGCTGATCAGCGGCATGCACTACGCCGAGGTCGTCGGCCACGACGCTGATCACCCGGAGCGTGGCGCCGTCTTTCGCGTGCCGATCACCGTGCTCAAGCCGGAGACGGTTGACACGGGCAAACCGGTTCAATGGACCGAGGCTCTCACGCTCGCACCGGGACAGATCGAGCGCCGCTTCCTCGTCGTGCCGCCGGGGGCGACCTGGGCCGACGTGGTGTTCCGCACCGGCGAACAGGCCGGTTCGCGCCGTATCGTGATGCAGGTCGTTCAGCAGGTGCCGGGGCAATCGTTCAGCGAGAGTGGCACGCGGCAGTACATCACCATCCGCGAGCGCGACACGGAGATCCGCAGCTTCGCCGTCACCGGCGGACGCACGCTCGAGGTCGCCATCGCGCAGTACTGGTCGAGCCTCGGCAAAACCGGCTGCACGGTGGACATCGCCTTTCACGGCATCGTGCCCGACAGTCGCCGGCTGCACATCGACGCGGCGAAGCTCGTGTCCCAAGTGGATGTCGCAGCGCCGCTTGGCAATGAAGCCCTCTCGCCAAGCGGCAGCTTCGGCACGCTGCGCAAATCGATCCGCCCAAGCGAATTCAAGACGCGCCCGCTCACCGACGCTCGCGACGCCCTCCCCGATAACCGCCGTATCTTCGAGGCCGAGCTGACCTACAAATTCAACCTCAGCGCCAAGACCACCGTCACGCCACGCCCGGCGCTCGCGCTGGAGGATCAATTCCAGGAATCGTGGGAGTCGCTCATCTGGATGCTCTACGACAAGTCCAAGCGCCTTATCGCCGCCGGTTCGAGTGGCAGCAAAAGCTCGGTCAGTTTGGTCAAGGGCGATTACGTGGTGAAGTTTCACGCGCGAAACCACCAGCTCGACCACCTTAAAAAACTCAAGGACATGCCGCTAAACCTCGACCACAAATTGACCAAGCAGGTGACGCTCAAGTTCCACAGCGACCCCGACAACGCGCTGACCGGCGGGGGCAGTTTCGGCTCGCGCACCCTGGGCCGGGGCAACCAGGCGCGGCTCTACATCGCCCAGCCCAAGCCGCTGCCCGGCACCGCCGCGCCCGGCGATTTGCTGCTCGGCTCGATCCACTACGGCCAGGGCAACAGCAACCTCATTGGTCCCGGCAAAAAGCCGGGCGGTTACCCCGTCACCCTGCGGGTTGTTCTGGCCAAGGCCGACAAAAAGAAAACCGATGCCGACAAAAAAAGGGACAAAAAAACCGAGCAAGAGAAACTGGCGGAAGCCGTCCGCGACCTGAAAGTGGCGCGCTTGGCCAAGCTGCACGGCGACAAGAAGACCGAGGATTTCGACCGCTTGGCCAAGGCGATCCTTGACGAGACACCGAACCACCTGCCGGTGCTGGTCGAGCAGCTCAAGCGGCTCGACAGCGAGGCCGGCCGCAAAAAAAACCTCGAGAAAATAACCACCGCCGCCGACACCGTCATTGAGCAAATCGACACCGGAGCCTTGGCCAGCCACTACGGCGTCAAGCTCAAGCCGGACGACGACGAGGCCAAGGCCAAGCGAGCCAAGCTCGACAAAAAACTCAACACGCTGACGGACGCGCTCTACCGCAAAGGACGCGCCCTGGCCTACCTCGACACCCAGTTGCGAGAAGGCGAAAACGCCGACACGGATGAAACCAAGGCCAAGCTCAAGGCGCTCGACGGGCAGTTCGAGGCCAACTTCGCCGAGTTGCAAAAATGGGCGGAGCCGACCGACGACAAGTTCGTGCTGCTCCACATCCGGCGCGAAAACCGCCACGACCGGCTCGCCACCGGGCTTAAGCTGCTCAACGAAAAAATCAAGCGCAGTCCGCACGATAAAAAGCTGCACATAAAACGCATCCGCCTGCTGGGCGAATTGGGATGGGACGAGTGGCAGATGCACGAGACGCAGTGGCAGATTCGCCGCTTTCCCGCCAGCTACCAGCCGTTTTGAGCTCGCCAAGTCGATGCTCGACGCCTCGCCGGCTGAGCCTGACAATCCGTCCGTGTCTTGGCTTTACAAGACGTTCGTTCGACCGAACTTTTTCAATCGCGACCCGGAGGAGGCGCACAATCTCGTCATCGGCCAGCTCGCCTGGGCGGCCCGACGCCGCTGGGCGCTGGGCTTGGCCGGGTGTTTTTTGGAAGGCCCGAAACTGCCGGTCGAGCTGTTCGGGTTGAAATTCCCCAATCCGGTCGGTCTCGCCGCCGGCATGGACAAGGGAGGAACGGCTTTGCCGGTGTGGGCCGCGCTGGGCCTTGGCTTCAGCGAGTTGGGCGGCGTCACACAGCGCGAGCAGCCAGGCAATCCGCAGCCGCGAATGTTCCGCGTGGTCGAGGACGAGGCGCTCATCAACCGCATGGGCTTCAACAATCCCGGCGCGGACGCGATGGCTGGACGGCTGCACGCCTGGCACGACTCCGGCGCCTGGCCAAGCCACCCGGTCGGCGTCAACCTCGGCAAATCCAAAGTCACGCCGCTCGCCGATGCGCCCGCCGATTACCGGTACTCGTTTGAGTTGCTGAAAAATCTTGCTGACTTTTTTGTCGTCAACGTCAGCTCGCCGAACACGCCGAACCTCCGGCAGTTGCAGGACAAATCCGCGCTGGCGGAAATCCTCGCCGCGTTGCAGGAGGCCAATGACGACAACCGGCCGATCCTCGTCAAGGTAGCGCCCGACCTCGGCTTCGATGCGCTCGACGAGATTCTCGAGTTGGTCGAGCCGCACAACCTCGCCGGCATTGTCGCCACCAACACCACCATCGCGCGCCCCGCCGAGACCGGGCTTTACGCCGAGACCGGCGGCTTGAGTGGCCGCCCGCTGGCCAGGCGCAGCACCGAAGTTATACGGCACCTTTACCGGCAGTCGGGTGGCCGAGTGCCGCTCATCGGCGTCGGCGGTATTTTTGACGCCGCTGATGCGTGGGAGAAAATCACCGCCGGTGCGTCGCTGCTACAGATTTATTCCGGCATGGTCTACGAGGGGCCGCAAATCACACGCGCCATTCTTAAGGGGCTGGCCAAGCGGCTGGCTCGCGAAGGTTTCACCGAGCTGCGCGAAGCCGTTGGTACGGAAAAATGAACCTCACCTGGCCAAGTGCGCTGCTGCTGTTGGCTGCCTGGGCGACTCAGGCCGATGACGCCGACAAACTTCGGGCGCTTGGCGGCGGTGTGTTCACGAAAGGCGGCGCGGTCGCCGAGATCAGTCTCAACCGCTCGAGGATCACGGATGATCATCTGAAACTCGTCGCCAGTTTTGCGAATCTCACCGACCTCTCGCTCGAGCAAACCAAGATTGGCGACGCGGGACTTGCGCACCTCACCGGCTTGGCCAAGCTCGAGTGGCTCAACCTTTACCGCACCCAAGTTGGCGACGTGGGGCTAGCGCACTTGGTCAAGCTACCCCGGCTCCAGCATCTGCCCATCGGCGAGACGCGTGTGACCGACGCTGGCATGACGCACATTGCCAAGCTGAAGCGGCTCGTTTACCTCGGCCTGCGCGGCAACAAAATCGGCGACACGGCGATGGCGCACTTGGTCAAACTGCCGAAGCTGACCGGACTGCACCTCGGCGAGACGCGCCTCACCGACAAGGGCACAAGGCAATTCGCCGCG
>JASLKI010000012.1 GCA_030747575.1 Verrucomicrobiota bacterium
CTGATGCCAACATAGGCCAACGCGGCAATGAGTGCCGTCAACAAAACCGCGGAGAGTGTCTGCCTGTTTTTCATCCTGCGCTATTCCTCTGCCAACACCTCGTAATCCTCGATCACGGCGCGGAACACCTTGTTGGTGCCCTCCCATTGATCCTCGAGTTTGTAAGTGGTCTTGGTGAACACCTCGCCCACGACGGCGTAGTTGGTGCACATTTGATAGTACCGTCCGGGACGGGTCACGATCGAGTTCTCCGCCGGCTTGAGCGCCTGGCCAAAGGCGTACACGGTGATCCTCGGCTCATCCTCCTTGAGGAGTGACAAGATCTGCTGCGGAATCCATTCCATCACGTTCTCGTGGATGGCGTACTTCTGCTGTTCGGTCGGAACACCCTTCAACGCCATCTCCATCGGGTTGATATTCAGGAAGGGCGAAAACTCGGTCAGCGTAGGCGTCGACAAAACATCGCCAAGCGTACGGAACCCGCCCTTGGCCAGGCGTGCCTGATTCATCCCGTAAATGACATTGGATCGTCCATTGATCCACATGGTCTGCTGCCCGTGCGTGCCGTTGAGGATCCAATCCAGTTGAGGCGAGGTCGGCTGTATGAGGTGCGCCTCCTCCGCAGTGCCCTCCTCCGCCACGTACGCGCCGAGGGTCGGGCTGTCCGGCAGGGAATTGGACAAAACGGTCAAGCCGCTGAACACCGCCGACCATGCGGCAGCGTTGGTCTGGTTGACGGAGAGCAGCCCACTTGCGGCGCTGGCGTTGGGCGCGGTGGTGAAGAGTTGCAGCAACCTCCAGTCGTTCGTCGGGTGGGTGGTGCTTAACCCTAGCAGCGACGTCGCCAACAGCGGATGCGTGCCAGCACGGTATTCCTGGAGGTTGACGAGGCCATCGATGTCGGCATCGAGGTAGGCGTCCTGTTTTTGCGGATTCAGTCCGTAAAGAGTCTCCCAATAATCAGGCATGCCATCCCGGTCGCGGTCGAAGCCCTTCATCAGGTTGTGCGTGCCGAAGCTGCCGGACCACGCCCACCAGTTTGTCAGCGAGGAAACGCCGGACTTGAGATACATCGTCTGCCACGACGTGCCCCGGTGCACCCGCCCCAGCCAGCCGATGCCGGGGAATTTGTTGTCGGGGAACTGCCACGCGTCGCTGTTCACGATGAGCGGATCCTTGGCGTAAAAGTTGTAGGCATTGACATCGGCCAACTGCCCGCCTCCGCCCCACGGCCGGTACCGCTCGTTGATCAGCCCAAGGTTGTTTATGGGCAGCGGCGTGTTGGGCGGCCGCAGATAGACCACGTTGTTTGTGCTGAACCGGTCGGTGATGACCGGGTCGGTCAGGTCGTTGACCGTGTAGTGGACGAGCGGGTCGTTGGCCTGCCACGAGGCGCGCTTATAAATCTTACGGGTCGGGGTGAACGGCGCCTGCTTGCGAATCATGTCGGACGGGCGGCGCGGACGGTTTCGGCCACGGAGAAAGTCGTCGAAATCCTGAATGGCTTTGGCCTTGTTACGGCCGGCGTAGGGGTCGTTGTTGTAGCTGCGCCAGAACGCCGAGCTCACCGGTTTTTGGCCCCGGGCCACCTGAATCTGGTTCATGACGCCGAAGGTCGGGCTGCGGTTGCCCAGGCTGGCGTCCACCCGGTTGGTTTCCCAAAAAGCGCCCTCGGACAGGTTGCCACTGCCGAACAAGCTCGACGCGGCACCGGTCTGGCCGGTGGTCAACTGCGTGATGTCCATCGAGGTGACGAGATTGTCGAGGTTCACCGCATCCACCACGCGGTTCAAGTCGAGATCGATGAGGAAATACTGGACACGGTTGGTGATGTGCAGCTTCCAGTCCGGCACGGCAAACCCGGACTCGAACACGTTGGTGAAGGCGCGGTTAGCGGGGAAGAAGCGCTTGAGTCCGGTGCTGTAGATTGAGTTGGTGATGGTGGTGGCCGCCGCGTTCAACGGCACCTTGAATTCGCGCCCGCGCCATTTGTTTTTCAGCGTGGTAAATTTGTTGTACGGGGTGGAAACCAGGTTCGTTAGCAACCTCGGCAACGCGACGCCGGATTTGTTAGTGACACTGTGATCCCACAGCCCAATCTGGTACTGGTGCCGAATGTCCATCGCAAGCCGGCGCGGGTAGTCGTTCGTATAGGCGTTCCAGCCCTCGATGCCGAACACGTTGGTGATACCGAGGGTATACATCTGGTTAGTGCGCCAATTGCCGCTAAACGCAGGGAGAATAAAATCATCATCACCCTTGTTGACCTCAAGCCGGCGCGACACCTGCACGATCGATTCCACCGAGTATTCGTTGAAGTTGGGCAGGCCCTTCTTCGCGCCGACGATCCACGGCACGCCGTGAATGTTGATGTGTAGATCGGTGTCGAACGCAAGCTGTGAGTTGAGCACCACATTGGCGAGATTCATGAAGCTCTGCCGGTGTATCCTCTGCCAGTCATTGGTCACCTCTGTATAGCGCGAGATGAACACACCGGTGTCGCCGCCCGGGTTGGCGTACTTACGGAACACCGGACGCATGACCGTCGGCGGATGGGGATAAACAAGGCGGTTGGTGGTCGCATCGTAAATATTCGCAGCAACCTGCAGCAACCGGTGCACCTCGGGTGTGTAGGCGTTGGCCGGAAAAAGCTGGATGCCGCTCGATACGCCGTTGGTCGGGTTGAACACGGCCTGGTTTTGCGGCACCGGGAACAGCGGATGCCGCAACCCGGCGATGCCGATGTCCGGATTCACCACCTTGCCGCCGATGAAATATCCGGTGGCGGTGTTCCCGGTGGCGGGATCGGTTGCGCTCTGCGAAACCACGCTGGCGCGAAGCATCGCGTGGGCGGCGCGGTTGATGAACTCGGCGGCCGTCCAGTTGGTCTGCGCGTTGTGTCCGGTGAACCAGTCGTTGGCGTAATTGATGTTCAGCTTGCCGCGCAACACCGGTTCGGAGTCCACCCCCATCTGGCTTAGCAGCCGGTAGTAGGTACGGCGGTCGTAGGAGTCGAGCCGCTTGCGTGTGTACATGGACTTGGGCCGGACATTCATCGCCTGGCGAAGGCGGGACACGAAGTTGTTCGCCCGCTCCGGCCGCTCGGCGTACGGCTGAAAAGTCAGCAACTGCTGCACGTCGGTGAAGCGGCGCGGGTTCTCAGCGCCTGGCCAGGGGGCGATGGAAGGATCAACGCGCCACCCATCCTCGCTGTCCAAGGTCGGGGTGCTGTTCAGGACCAACGGTCCGTCCGAGTAGTCGTCCACCAGATTGTACCCAAGCCTTGGCGCCTCGCTTGGCGGCAAACCAAGCGCGGGGATCATTCCGGAGAGATTGCGCCGCGAGCCGTAGTAACGGTGCATCATGATGCCCCGAGCGTCCGAAAAAGCCCATCGGTCGGCTCTCGGCAAATCCAATCCCTTGGCATTGATTGGGCGCGAAATCCAGTCGTAGAAGTATTGCCACTGAATCGGGTTCAACTGCCGCAGGAACCCAGCCATGTTCAGTTCCCACGATCCGACCCCCTGGTTGCGCATGTAGAGGTACTGGTTTCCCCGGCCCTTGGGGGTGTCGAGCCTTGGGTTCATCGGCTCGCGTGCCTGGTTGTGAATGTGATTGATGTCCAGCGAGCGTCCGGTCGGAAGGATCATGTAGGCGAAACGCCCGATGAAGCGGTTGGTGGGACCGTGCGCGAAGGCGGGGCTTTCCAACTGGCCGATCCACTCGGGGTCGCCGATGAAGTGGTCTGTGGCAAACAGGCCATCGGGAGCCACGACCGGGCGACCCGCCCAGTTGGTCACCACCAGGAATCCGCTCGGCTCGTAGGCCCGGTTGCGGTTCAGGTCGAGATAGAACCGGAAGTCCTCAGCCACGTTGTAGTTCCTGGGCCGCCAGCCAAGCGCGTTGGTGTCCACATACACCGGCGGCCGCGCAAGCTCGTGCAGATTGGCCAAATTGATCAGCAAGTCGTCTGGGGTGAGCGAGCGTCCGTTCGGGTAGACGTAGCTGACATTCGTCGGCGAGACTTGGCCGGGCACGAACCCGAACCGGTTGTGGTAATTTGTCGATACCGAGAAGTCGTAGGCCAGCGGATCCTGCGTAGCCACCATCCGGCCGACCACTTTCGCCAACGCGCTGGCGGCGGCGCTCTCGGCCATGAGCTTGGCGCTGATCTGGTCGGACACCACCGTCACCGAGGCGCGCTCCCGGCTGCTGATGCCGAGGAACACCACCGTCATGGCCGTCACCATCCCCAGCATGATCAGGGTGATGACCAGCGCCGCGCCTTGTTGTGTCCTGAAACGATTCACTTCGTGTCTCTGATGGGAACCCGCTGCCGGAACAGGGTCACCTTGCCAATCTGCCGACCAAGGAAGTTGGCCCGCAACTTCGGATCCGGTGGCAGTGACCGAACCTGCTTGAGCACCCGGGGTGCAATCACCGCCATTTCCACATCGAAATAACTCGGCAACGCCCCGTAAAACTGGGCTTGGCTCTGGGCGTAGCGATCCTGCATCAGCGTCCCGTCCACGGGCCGATTGGTGTTCATCTGGAACAGCGCTTGGCCAGCCGCGCCGCGCCGATCGAGGTTCAGGCCAAGCGGATCGTAAAATATTCTGTCGTGGCCAAGCGGACGCCCCAACTGGTCATACGGCGTGATACGCAGGTGGATCACCCCGTCGGTGATCGGCTCAAACGCTTCGGCGGAAGTGTTGGCGATCGGCTCGAAGTAAAAACGGTTGAAAATCTCGGTCTTGTTCTGCAGCGCTTGGCCAGGCGCGGTGACTCGCAGCGTACCGTTGGTGCGGTACCGGGCGAGCGTGCCGACGCCACTGTCCACATCGATCACCCGGTAACTGGTGACATGGAACCCGGAATCGCCGCGGCTGGTAAAGGTGAAGTCCTGCAGGATGTTCGTCCGAAAGCCCTGCTCAATGGCCCAGGCATCGTTCTCGGGCGGCATGGCGTCAGACTGGTAGGCCAGCCGCAACGCAACACTTTCACCCGGCGTGACGCGTGAAAAGAAACTCTTGCTGCCGGAGTAGGTCAGCTTCGTCTGCAAATCGGTGATAGCCGGGTAACCGCTGACCTCCATTTGTGACAGCTCGCGGACAATCATCTCCATCGCGGCGCGCCCGCCCTCGTTCACGTCCACCTGGGAGGCATTCTTGCGCAGGGCCATTTGCGTCTGGTTGAACAACGCATAAAGCACGTAGATGACGAGCGTCATCACCGACACGGCCACCAGCAGCTCCAGGATGGTGAAGGCCCGGCGGCGGCTGGCCCGCAAGCGGGCGTTGTCGTGTCTGCTGTTCATTGACCTCGGGCGACCTTGGGGACGCTGAACTTGTTCGGCTCAAAAAAGAAAAACGGCGAAGTGACATCCTCCTGAAACTGGCCCGTCGCAGTGTCCAGCGGGTTGAGCAGGTTCAGGTTGCGGTTGACCAGGCGGCCGGCAACGACAGTGCGAAAAACCTTTTTGTTCGGCCCCGGCCGTTCCTCGTCACCAAATTTGTATTCCGGCCACTGGAATGTCAGCTTGATCTCGTAAAAATTCAGCTTGCTGAACTGGTTCGCATCAAGTTCGAGCTTGTCGCCGATGTTGTCCCACACCCGGCCGGTGAGATCCCCCCAGTCCCCCGACGTGCGGATCGGCCTCACCTCGGAAGTCAGTCGATAGGAAAAAGCCATCTCCTTGGCGGCTTCGCCCTTGTCCACCGCGCTACCGCTAATCGCGCGAACCTTGGCCCGGATCAGGTTGTACTCACCAGATTGAGTGTCCACCTGCGGCCAGTTCCTGACCGTAACCGGCCCCACCAAGTCGGCATGCACCGGCATGCTTAACAACCCAATAACCGCCGCCCCCTGCAAGCCCCTTGGCAACTCAATATGAGTGTGACCCGGCTCAACCGGCACCGGCTCCCATCGATAGACCTGTGAGTTGGAATTTCGTATCTCAATGAACGTGATGTGATCAGCCAGGTCATTTATGCCTGTGGCACCGCTCCGGATCGCCTCCATCCAGTACATGCCGTCCTGGTTAATGATGGTTTCCTCGCGATTGTCCTTTTGCACGTTGATGCCGATCGGCAGCACGCCGATGATGGCAACCAGCGCGAAGGCAATGATGCCCAGGCAGATCGCCAGCTCAACCATTGTGAACCCGCCCCGGCCCCGGAGATATGCCGCTTTGTTGTTCCGCAGTTTCATTTCTAATCGATCGTCGCCGCCGCCGCTGTCTCCACCCGGGCGCGACCGGTGATGTGGTTTACCACGATCTTGGAGTGGTACTGGTTTTTACGTCTGAACAGATCCCAAGTCATCCCCTGTTTCTCCGCAGGTGTCATGTCATTCCAAACTTCAATAAGTCGCGCCTCGTCATCAAATCCGCCGGTGGCCAGCACATCCGGCCAGCCGGGCCGGTAGTTACCAAAACGATCCCGATCATGAAACACACTGCCTTCGACAAACGGGATGATTTCGTTCCGACCCGCCGGCACGAGCTTGCCGAAACCGTTGCGCTTGACCAGTTGCCCGCGCGAATTGAAGGCCACATGCGGCAGCCGCGCCGGGCTGCTGTCCGCCAGCGGAAAAGGGATCAACGGCATCTGCGGCGCGTGGCCGAAAAAATGATCCTTCTGGAAGCCGTCGGTGTATTCGTCGCCTCGCCTGTACTCATTCTCCCCCTTGCGCCACGCCATGAATTTGTAGGGCGCGATAAGCATACCGGCAGGCAGTCTTTTCCACTCGGTGAGGTAGTTGGGGTGGCTCTGCCCGGGCTGGTCGCCGACCGAGCGCATCGACATGATGGCGTAGCCGCTGAACTGCTTCTCCAGCATGTTAGTCAGCGAGAGCAGGCGCGGATCCTTCTTTCGCGGCGGTAACATCTCGCTGTCCACGTTTTTGATGATGTCCCAGATGTTCGTGGGGGTAAAAACGACGTACACGGTCGAGCGGTTGCGAAGTGCGACCTGCCGGGCAAACCTCAAGTCCTCTACCAACTGGCGCGTCGCGCCCTTGTTGGTGGCGCTACGCCCGAGCCCCTTCATCGCCGGCAACGTGATACTGGTGAGCACGGCGATAATCCCGATGACCACCAGCAACTCAAGCAACGTGAACGCACTCAGCCCGGCCCGCCGCGCTTGGCCAAGCGCCTGGCCGGTCGTGGCGGAACTCCACCGGTTGGTACGTGAATCATCCATCTCGCTGCCCCTACTAGACGGCGCTACTGCCAACTCAGGATATTGTCCTTATTGACCCCCTGGTCCGCCTTCTCACTCGCGCTGGCCGACCCGTCGGGGCCGAGGGACCAGACCAGCACGGGTGAGTTGGCTCGATAACCGCCTTTTACCCTACTCAAACCGTTTAACCCTTCATTACCGTTCGCCTTACCCAGCGCTGACACACCGCCCTGACCGTAAAATGCGTCGATCGTTTTGCCGTCATAGTTCGCGTCCACTGTAACGATGTAAGGGCTGCCCCATGGGTCGCGGAACACACCGTCGGTGCCCACCCCCCCCTGTGTCGTCGAGGTCACGTCCTTGGCGTTAAGAAAACTAATTTTCTTCGGATTCATCTTGTGGTGCAGGTTCGAGGTCGGTCGGTCGTTACGGAATCTTTCCTGCGCCCGGAGGATCGCCAACAACTCCGCGTTGCTCACCTGCACCCGCCCCGGGGTAGCAATCTTCGGCAGCGCATTCCCCTTGGGATTTGTCAGGAGCCTGGCCGATCTGCCCGCCATGTGCATGGTGCCGAACGTGTAGTCCGGGGTTTTTAACTGCTTAGTGATCTGCGACGGGATCGGGAAGCGGCTGTACTCCGCCTCGTAGGCCCGCACCGCACCGGAAATATTCTGCATCTCACTCTTGGCCTGCGCCTTCTTGGCCGAGCCCTTGGCCTTACCCAGCGCCGGTAAAATCATACCTGCCAAGATGGCGATGATGCCGATCACCACCAGCAATTCCACGAGAGTGAAAGCGTGCCTGAGCAAGCGTCCGCCCGGTGCGATGTTGGAATTCGTTGTCTTCGTTTTCATGTTTCGATTGTTGTTCAGATCAGGTCAGCAGGTCAGCGTTTTTTTTGTTTGTAGTATCTCGAAAGCTGATCTCGGGAGAATGTGTCCTGACGCCAGTTGCTGATGACCAGCACCTCGTCGCCCACGACGATCTCAGCCCACAGGTCAAACTTGCCGATGTTATTCACCACCGGCTGGCCAACCATATAGCGCCAAGGGTTCACGCCTTTCGCCACTTTGCCGTGATGCCGGACAGGCTGATCGTCGCGTTCAAGCGGCCACGGCACCGGCGCACAAAGGATGTGCACTTCATCGGCGTGGTGCATTTCGTGACCATGCCCATCGTCGTCGTCGCCGTGTTCCTCGCTGATGTGCCTGACGGTTTTCGAAGTTGGCTCATAAAACTTTTTCAACTCCGTTTCGGTCCTCGCAGTGTTGATGAAGCCCTCCACCCCGAAGTGCTCCTTGATCGTCTGTACATTCATAACGACTCCTGACATCGGATCGCGAAAGGTTTTCCGTCCGGGACTGTAAAGGCAACCAGTCAGCTCGTAATACAGCGAGTTAAGCGCCGGATCTTTTGGGTTGCACGGCGGGTAGTGGCCGAACTTGGCCTTGTACGACTCGATGGCCGTCCCGATCGCTGTCAGCTCCGCCCGGGTGCGCGACTCGCGCATCTTGCGGCTTGCCGTGCCGCTCAAGCCCACCACCAGTGATGCCAGAATGCCGATGATCACGATGACCACCAACAACTCAACCAGCGTGAATCCGCGCCGGCCTCCGCTCTTCCCCGTCAAGTGTTTCATTGGTCTTTTGTCTCCTGTTCCATTCGTTCGCTCAACCACTGCTTGATCATGCTTTGGTAGCCCAGGTACCGCGACCTCGCCAGGCGCTTGATCTTCGACAACATCCGCGGATCCATCCGCAACGAGATGGTGACCGACTCGATCCCCTCCCCGCTCTGCGCCAAAGACAACCCCATCAATCGGGGCGCAACGCCGGTGTTCGCCCAATAGGCGGCTTCCACCGCTTCGTCGTCGAACTGCGGCACTTCTTCCCAATCGCTGATCTGGTTCATTCCGGTTTTGTTTCATGCGCCGTCTCATGACTCAACCAACCTTTTGGTTCATATTTCGCTGATAGAAAAAGGTTTCATCCTCCGTGAAACCCCGAGCCATCACCACGCGAATCTGTTTTCCGTTGGTTCGGTAAACGCTGAAAATCCCGTACCCCGACGATGCCATGCCAAGGTTGAAATATCGTGACTCACCGGCGTAACGCGGTGAGTCGGGCAAAAGTTTGCAGGAAAACGGATCCTCAAAAGATTCCTCCACATCCTTCGGAACCAATCCTTCCCACTCAAACGCCATGTTAACCCAGTCGAATTCCATCTCCGCTGACCGAAAAATACGCCGCGCACATACATTGTCAATACATTGTCAGTACATTTTTCAAAAAAGTTTCTAGGGTATGTTTCGCCTTAAAACTCAATGTTTTCCTCTGTTTTCACAGCTTAAGGCGGTTTCGGTTGACTCATCCCCGCCGCGCCTCGACCATCCGCAAGCCAAGCCAAGCGCTTGACCCCTTGATGCGCCTCTCACATTTCTTCACATATTATCGAACCTTGGGCGGCGTGCAGTCCATCCTCAAGCGGCATCACACCTCGGACGCCAAGCGGGGCCACGAACCCGGTTTCGTGTTCTCATTTGAGTCGGACGATTTCGACGAACCCGACATCACCGGGCTTGGCTTCGGCGGCGGCCACTCCATCCACTCGATGCGCGCCAAGTTCGCCAACCACTCCCGCCGCTTCACCGACTCGGTGGTAGTTTGTCACAATATGTGGGGTCTTCAATTCCTGGCCGACCTCATGCCGGCCAAGCGGCGGGTCGGACTGCTGCACTCGGACTGGACCGGACTGCGGCCCCACCTCGAGACCCAACGCGGCCTGCTCGACGGCGTGCTGTGCGTGAGCAACGCACTGGTCGATCTCGTGTCCAACTGCCTGCCGGACTTGGCCAAGGCCAACCGCGTCCAGTTGATCCCCTACCCGATCGACGGCTTGGCGGCGATGCCGGAGCGGCAGCCCTTAGCCAAGCGCACGGTGGTGATCGGCTGGGTCGGCCGGATGCAAACGGAGCAAAAACGAGTCGAGCGTTTGCCAGCGTTGGTCAAAGCACTCGAGTCGGCCGGCATCGACTTTCGCTTCGAATTGCTCGGCGACGGCCCCAGGCAGCCCTGGCTCGAACAGCAGTTGCCAAGCAGCCGCACGATTTTTCACGGCCGCAAGTCGGGCGACGATTACGCGTCAGTCTTGCGCGGGTGGGACTTCATCACAAGCGTCAGCGACTACGAGGGGTTGCCCATCTCGATGCTCGAAGCGTTCAGCGCCGGTGTGCTGCCGCTCTGCCCCGCGATCGGCAGCGGCAGCGACGAGTACTCAGCCAAGCTAGGCGACGAGTTTGTCTGGGACGCCTTCGACTTTGGCCAAGCGACGGCCAAGCTCAAGTCCATCCTGGCCAAGCCGGAATCCGCGCTTGTCCAGGCGCGAGCCGAGGCCCGCGCTCTCACCGGGTGCCACAGCGAAGCCGGGTACTTCCGAACGTTCGACGAGTTTGTGCAGCGCATCGCCAACGAGCCGCGCACGGCGGCGGAGCGCCTGACCAAGCGGCCGTTTTACTTTTCTGACCGGCTGCCCTTTGGTCTAATGACGCGCCTTTGGCCAAGCGGCTGCACGCGACGTAATGAATGACCAATCACAGCAGACTGATGCGGCGGTGGAGCGGGAGTTTCTCCACCCCTCAAAGCGCCGACCGCACTACCTCGAGCGGGTAAGTATCGTGCAGGCGCTCAGAGAGTTGCGTCACCGCGTAAAACCGGGGCAGCTGCTCGACGTCGGCTGCGGAATGAAGCCTTACGAGAGTCTGTTGACACAGCGCGACAGCCGCTACTACGGCACCGATTGGCCCGTGACGATGGAGGGCTCGTACGGCGACTTGACCCGCGCCGATTTTTTTTCGGACAGCATGGTGCTGCCATTCCGCGAGGGGACATTCGACACGGTCATCAGCACGCAGATGCTCGAGCACGTGCAACAACCGGAGATCGTCATCCCTGAAATGGCCCGCGTCCTCAAGCCGGACGGCATCCTGATTCTCTCCGCCCCGATGACGTGGCCACTGCACGAGGAGCCCTACGATTATTATCGGTACACACTCCACGGCCTGCGGCATTTGCTGAAGAAACCCGACTTCGAGATTCTCGACGAGATTCGCCGAGGCAACAACTGGACGACGATGGCGCAAATGTTCCTCGACACGCAGCTCGGCAACCTCGGCCAGCGATTGCCGGAAAGACTTTACTCGACGCTGGTGAGCCTAGCGGTCAACCACGCCTGCTCAGCAATCAACCTCTTCAAGCCGGTGCACCGCCTC
>JASLKI010000013.1 GCA_030747575.1 Verrucomicrobiota bacterium
GGAGCGGTGAGTCCGCAGATTATTCCTGCCAGCGAGGCGATGCAGTATGGCCGCGCGGTGAAATAAAATTCACACCACCAACTAAACCAACGAAGGGTCCGGCCTCGGCCGGGCCCTTTTTTTAGGCAAACGTCAGATAAACAATAGAATTTAGAATGAAAGAAAAACAGGCAAAATATGATGCCATAATAATAGGGGCCGGTCACAATGGGCTAGTAACTGCAGGCTATCTCGCCAAACAAGGCAGGAAGGTTGCAATTTTTGAAAAAAGAGACGTTGTCGGTGGATGCGCCGTTACTGAATCTCCATGGGAAGGCTATAAGGTTTCCAGCCTGGCCTATGTTAATAGTCTGTTTCATCCCCAGATCGTTAAAGACCTGAAACTCAAAGATCATGGCTTCGAAATGATTCCCAGGGTTCCATCATCCTTTACGCCTTTCCCAGATGGCCGTCACCTGCTTTTAGGACCGGATAAACAATTCAATATCAAGCAAATTTCCAAGTTCAGCAAGAAGGATGCAGAGGCTTATCCACACTATGAAGCCATGCTGGATGAAATAGCTCAGGTCATTGAACCTGTCCTGTTAATGACGCCCCCCAACCCGGGTAAACTGGCTTTCGGCGAGATGTTTCAATACGGGAAATTTTTATGGAAAAACAAACCGAACTTGAAAAAAAATTGGTCCACCCTGACCCGCCTTATGGCCGGCTCAGCTATCGATATGCTGGATGAATGGTTCGAAAGCGAAGAGCTGAAAGTCACCCTGGCGACGGACGCTGTCATCGGAGTCAATGCCGGTCCGGCATCACCCGGAACCGCCTATGTTTTATTCCATCATGTCATGGGTGAATGCAACGGAGTTCGTGGAGTCTGGGGCTATATGAAGGGCGGCATGGGGGCCCTGTCCAACAGTATTGCATCCTCCTGCAAAGCGATGGGGGTCGATATTTTCACCAGTAGCGGTGTTGCAAAAATCAATGTCAAAGACGGACGCGCCCAGGGAGTGGTGACAGAAGCAGGCGACGATTATGAATGCGGGGTACTTGCAACCGGCGCAGATTGTAATATCACGTTCACCAAGTTAATGGATAAAAACGATCTGCCGGATGATTTTTTACAGGATGTCAAAAGGATCAATTATGACAGTGCCTCGGTGAAAATAAATCTGGCACTTGCTGAATTGCCGAATTTTAAGGCTTGCCCGGGAACGGAGATCAGCCCATGGCATCACGGCACCATTCATATCTCTCCCAACATGCAGTATGTAATCGATGCCTATGCCGATTCCGTGGCCGGAAGACCCAGCCGGTCTCCCATCATTGAGGCCACCCTTCCCAGTGCCCTGGATCCATCCGTGGCGCCTGAAGGAAAACACTTGATGAACTGTTTTGTTCAGTATGGCCCCTATGACTTACGTGATGGTCTGAGTTGGGATGATGAAAAAGGGAAATTCCTGAATCGGGTGATAGAAATTCTAGGTGAATACGCCCCCAACCTGCCAGGATCTGTCCTTCATAGCCAGATCATCACCCCAGTTGACATGGAAAATGAATACAATCTCACGGGTGGAAATTTGTTTCATGGCCGCATGTCACTCGACCAGATGTTTCACATGCGCCCCGTGCCCGGCTACGCGAATTATAAAACGCCCTTAAAAAATATGTATATCTGCGGCAGCTCGGCCCACCCCGGCGGCGGCGTAATGGGAACCCCCGGCTGGAACGCTGCCCGCATGATCCTGGATGAACATCGGAATTAGCATTTCGCACTCCCTCCTTCTAGCTTCTATGATTCGGATCGTCGTCGCGACTATTTGTGTTATCGTATTCGGTTTTCTCAAAGCGATGGAGGCGGACGGCCAGTGGGGGGGAGAGAGACCGAGCATCCAAACGGCAGCTCCACGGTCAAGCGGGGTGGAGCTGCCAGCGGAATCCCTGGACATAACGCGGTAATGAAAGTGCTGGAGATGACACGATGGACGAGTTGATCAATGCATACAATCCGGCTTTGCCTTTGCGTAAAGCGGTGACACCACCGAGTGCATGGTATGTTGACGAAACCTTCTCGAAACTCGAAAACGACGCCATCTTTGCTAAGAACTGGTTGGTGGCCGGTCGTGTCGACCAACTTCAAAGTGAAGGCGACTACATTGCCACCGAAGTCGCGGGCCAACCGATCGTCATTGTGCAAGCCGATCAGATTCGCGCTTTTTACAACGTCTGCCGCCACCACGCGGCCCAAGTTATTGAATCTGGCACGGGATGCACCAAAGCCATGCAATGTCCCTATCATGGGTGGAATTACGGACTGGATGGCAAGTTGCACAGCACCCCTCAGTTCGCCGGCGCAGAGGAGTTTGACAAAGATGCTACTGGGCTGGTGCCTGTGAGGGTAGCCGCTTGGGAAAAATGGTTATTCGTTTGTCTGGATGAAAATGCAGATCCCTTGGAAGAATTTCTCGGAAGCCTCTACCACCAGCTAAAACCCTTCAACTTGGACAACCTGAAATTCCACAAAAGAGTCAGCTATGACCTCGACTGCAACTGGAAGGTGTTTGTCGACAACTATCTCGACGGCGGCTACCATGTGCCTGTTTTACATAAAGGGCTGAACTCTGCCTTAGAATACAAACACTATCGGGTCACCACGAAGGATCGCCACTGTTTGCAGGATTGCCCCACCAGTAAAAAACAAGACGATATCTCGACGGTGAGGACTGGTGACAAAGCCCATTACTATTGGCAATATCCCAACCTCATGATCAACCTTTATGAAGGCGTGATGGATACAAACATTGCCATCCCGCTATCATCCACCCGCTGCCGGATCTATTTTGACTACTACTTCGGTGATGATCCAAAATATACCGAGGCGTTCAAACAACAGAGTGTGAAAGTTGCCCACCAGGTTCAGATCGAAGACGAGGACATTTGCGTTTCCGTGCAACGTGGACTGGCCTCCAATGCCTATAACACGGGAAGGCTCTCGCCGGAAAAGGAAGCTGGCGAGCACTTGTTTCACCGGCTCCTGCACCAAGATCTGGTGACTGCAAGGTCTGGCCTGCATATCTCATGAGATTCCGGCGAAGGCTTCCAGAACCGCCCAACTAATGCGCCGGAGCGAATAAACACTCAGAATTCCGAATATACGAAAAACAGTTAAAATCTCTTTGCAAAACGAAGTTCCCAATTTTGATAGTGAAAAGCTCGCCGAGCTGGCCATGCAGCTTTATGGCATTAAAGGAGAGATCTCTTCTCTTCCTTCTTTTGAAGATCAAAATACGCGTATTAAAACTTCAGCAGAAAGTTACGTTCTTAAGATTGCTAACAAAAGGTGGCCCAAAGAGGAGCTGGAACTACAAACTTTTGTGCTTGAACATTTAAAAGCGACGGCGCCAGAGCTTTCCTGCCCTCAGGTCATCGCCAGCAAAAGTGGCGACGCGATCACGATCGTTGATGGTTTTGCTATTCGTTTGTTTACTTTTTTAGAAGGCAAGAATCTGGGAGAAGTTCTGAGGAGCCCTGAACTCAACTATGACATAGGCCGTTTTATGGGGCAGTTCACAAACGCCATGCAGAGTTTCACTCATCCTGTATCAGAAAGACCAAATGATTTTTGGAATCTCGATAACGTTTTGGCCTGCAAAATTTATCTTGAAGATGTCATTGATGAAGATGTTCGTGAGTGTATCGAAGCTTTTTATAAGCGTTATGAAAAAAATATATTACCCAAGCTAAAACATTTACGGAAAACGGTGGTGCACGGTGATGCCAACGAGCAAAATATTTTGGTGGCAGTCGACAGGCCTGCGAAAATGGCCGGGCTCATTGATTTTGGCGACACCCAACGGGCCTCACGCATCAATGACCTGGCCATCACCCTGGCCTATGCCCTGCTTGGGGAAGACGATTTCGAATCGGTGGCGCGTCAGATCATTAAAGGGTACACTGAAGTTTTTTCTCTTGAGCCAGACGAACTTGAGGTGTTGTTTGATCTCATGGCCATGCGTCTGGTACAAAGCATCATTCTCACTTCCTACTCGGCCAAGAAATTCCCTGACAACAAATACATTGTCATTTCCCAAAAACCCGCCCGGGAACTGCTCAAAAAACTTGAGACCTACGAATGGCACTGACTTAAGGTCGAATGCTATACTGATCTGTCGACTACGCTCGACAGGCGACCCTCGCCTTTCAATTGCGTCTACCAGTTCAGACGGGTACTTCTATCGTCAAGATCAAAGGATAAGCCAGCCGAGCCCTTTTTGGTTTTGCGCTTGGCCAAGCGCTCGGGATACCTTGGCCAAGCGCAATCGCAGACCCAACTCATGGCGTTCGATCAACAGGCTCTCTCCCTGTACAAGGAGAAACTTCTCATCATGGCCAGCCACGCCGAGGGGATGGTCACCCGGGCGGTGCGTGCCCACATCGACCGCGACGAAGCCCTCGCCGGGCAGGCTCTCGAGACCGACGAGACCATCGACCAGTTCGAAATTCAGATCGACCGGATCGCGCTTGGCCTGCTCGCCCAGCAACCCGGCGAGTTCGAACTGCGGCAGATCACCTGCGGCATGAAGATTGCCCGTGACCTCGAGCGCGTCGGCGACGAGGCCACCACCATCGCCCGCCGGGCCATCAAGCTCATGGCGCTCCCTCCCCTGTCCACGCCGCTCGAAATCGCCGAGATGACTTTCGTGGCCAACGCCATGCTCAAGGATGCGCTCGACGCCTTTGTCAGCGGCAACACCGTGCTCGCACGAGGAGTGATCCCCCGTGACAAGCGGGTCGATGAAATGAACAAAACCTATCAGGACAACCTGACCGAACTGATGGAAGCCTCGTCGGAGAACATCCGGCGCTGCCGGCACTTGACTGTCATCTGCAAGTGCCTCGAACGGATCGCCGACCACGCGAAAAACATCGCCGAGGACGCGGTCCTGCTGCACGAGGCCAAGGACATCCGCCATGCTGGCACCGCGAACGAGTAAGCTCATGCCCGGGAAAAACGACATCCGAATCCTGGTGGTCGATGACGAACCGGACGTCCTCGAGTTGGTCGTTTACCATCTCGAGAAGGAGGCCTACCGGGTGGACGTGGCGGACACCGGCGACAAGGCCCTCAAAATGGCCCGCGAGAATCTGCCCAGCCTGTTGGTTCTCGACCTGATGCTGCCGGGAATCAACGGACTCGAGATTTGCCGCCTGCTCAAGCGAGACCCCAAGACGCGCGACATCCCCATCCTCATGCTTACCGCCCGCGCCGCCGAGGAGGATCGCATCAAGGGGCTCGAACTAGGCGCGCACGACTACGTGACCAAGCCGTTCAGCCCGCGCGAGCTCGTGCTGCGGATCAAAAACCTGCTTCGCCTCACCGAGAAAAGCCCGAACGGCGTCGAGCTCATCGAAGCCGGGCCGTTCCGCCTGGATACCATCCGGCATCAGGCCACAGCCGGTGGCAGGTCGCTGAACATCACCGCCACCGAGTTCAAGCTGCTCTGCCTGCTGGCCAGCCGCCCCGGCGAGGTGCAGCCGCGCGAAACACTCCTGCGCGATGTCTGGGGCTACGAACCCACGCTCGACACCCGCACCGTGGACACCACGATGCAGCGTCTCCGGGCCAAGCTGGGCCAGGCGGCCCACCACTTGGAGACGGTTCGCGGCGTCGGCTATCGCTTGACCGTCTTGAACGCATGACCGGCTGGATTGTAGCCATCCTACTTTTGTCCGGGCTGATCGGGCTGCACCTTGGGTGGCGGCGGCGCTACCGCTTGCTGGCGCTTGGCCAGGCGGCCAAGCCGGCCGGAGTGACCGATGCGCTTGGCGTGACCGACATGTTCGAGAACATGGCCGAGGGCGTGCTCGTCACCAACCAGAAGGGCATCATCGAGTTTGCCAACCCGTCCTTCTGCAAATTGTTCGAGCTGGCCGCCGAGCCAAAAGGTCAAACCGTGATGGAAGCCATCCGCATCCACGAAGTTCACGAGTTGGCCAACCTCCTGAGACAGAACAACCAAGTCGTCCAGGAGGAAATCATGCTGCCCAACCTCGACCAGCAGTTCCTGCAAGTCAACGGGGTGGCCATCCGCGACAGGAACGAAAATCACCGGGGCGCCATCTTCGTCTTCCACGACCTCACCCGGCTCAAGCGACTGGAAAACCTGCGGCAGGAATTCGTGGCCAACGTCAGCCACGAGTTGCGCACCCCGCTCTCGATCATCAAGGGATACGTCGAGACGCTGCTCGACTCCGAGACGGACGCCGAGTCGCTCTCCCATCGCTTCCTCAAGAAAATCGAAAACCACTCCAACCGGTTGACCTTCCTGATCGAGGACATCCTGGCATTGTCCCATCTCGAGTCCGGCGACATCGGCCTCGACCAGCGGGACGTGAACGTCCGCCAACTCGCCGAGGGCGTGCTGGATGGCCTCCGGGAAATGGCCGACAAAAAAAAGGTGCGCCTCGAGAATGGCGTGCCCGAAAACCTCACGTTGTTTGCCGACAGCCAGCGGCTGTTTCAGGCGCTAAACAACCTGGTCGAAAACGGGATCAAGTACGGCGGCGCGTGCGTCCGCGTCTCAGCCACCAATGCGAATGGCGAACTCGACCTCTGCGTGGAGGACGACGGCACCGGCATTCCCGCCGAGGCGTGCGAGCGAATCTTCGAGCGGTTCTTCCGCGTGGACAAGGCACGCTCCCGGGAACTGGGCGGCACCGGCCTCGGCCTGAGCATCGTCAAGCATATCACCCAACTCCACGGCGGCACCGCCCGGGTCGAAAGCACGCTTGGCCAAGGCGCAAGTTTCCACCTCACCTTCCCCACCCCACAAATCTGAAACGGCGGAGTCGCAAACGTCTGCCTAACGCATCAACAATCCGGCCACTGTTGCCGTCAGGTAGCAGGCCAGCAACCCACCGACCATCGCCCGCAGGCCGAGCTTGGCCAAGTCCGCCCGACGACCCGGCGCCAGCGTGCCGATGCCACCGATCTGGATGGCAACGCTGGCGAAGTTCGCGAAACCGCACAGCGCATAGGTCGCGATCGCACGGGTTCGCGGGCTGAGCGCGTCCTCCCCCTCCATCATGCCCGAGAGGTGCAGGTAACCGACAAATTCGTTGAGCACCACTCGCTCGCCGAGCACCGCACCCACCCGCACACACTCGTCCGGCGGCACGCCCATCAGCCAGGCGAACGGCACGTTCAGCCAGCCGACTGCCTCCTGAATTGTGAAGTTCCACGCCGTCCACGACAGCGCCCAGCCGAGAATGGAGTTGGCCATGTAAACCAGCGCGACAAACGCGATGAGCATCGCGATGACATTGATCGAGAGTCGCATCCCATCCGACGCCCCCCGGCACAGCGCGTCGATGCTGTTGGCCGCCGTGCTCTTGGGCAGTTCACAAGCTTCATCTGCCGTGGCGCTCTTTTCCGTTTCCGGAAACATCAGCTTCGCAATCACCAGCGCGCCCGGCGCGCTCAGGATGGATGCCGTCAGCAAATGCCCTGCATCGATCCCCAGCGAGGCATAGGCGGCCGCCACGCCGCCAGCGATCGTCGCCATTCCTCCAACCATCAGAGCCATTAACTCGCTGCGCGTCATCCCGTCGAGATACGGCTTCACCACCAGCGGCGCCTCGGTCTGACCCATGAAAACATTGGCCGCCGTAGCGAGCGTCTCGCTGCCACTGGTGCGCATCGTGCGGCGCATCACCCACGCGATACCGGTCACCACCCACGGTAAAATGCGCCAGTGGTAAAGCAGCGACGACAGAGCTGAGACAAAGATGATCGTGGCCGGAATTGCAATGGCAAAGATGACTCCCTCACCGAAGGTCTCCTGCATTTTCCCACCATCACCGAGCGCCCCAAAAACCAACCCGGCCCCTTCGCCTGCAAACTCGTTCAACTTGGCAACGGCCACGTTGGCCGCCTCGAACAGCCCCTGGCCAAGCGACGTCCTGAAAACAATCAGGCCAATGATCAACTGCAACCCCATCCCCCAAGCCACGACCCGCCATGGGACTTGACGGCGATTCGACGACATCGCCCAGGCCAGGCCAAGGAACGAGACAACCCCCAAGAGACTGATGAGTTTGAGTGTCACAATAACGGCGGAAAGCTAATAATCTGCTTGGCCAAGC
The DNA here is from genome assembly GCA_030747575.1 of Verrucomicrobiota bacterium. Classification (GTDB taxonomy): domain Bacteria; phylum Verrucomicrobiota; class Verrucomicrobiia; order Limisphaerales; family UBA1096; genus UBA1096. The sequence goes on from JASLKI010000013.1 coordinate 8,140, forward strand.
GCAAGCCCACCGGCCTGCCCATGGATGAAATGATTATATCTTGGCCAACCGGATGCATGCGCGTACGGTTTTGTCTACCCCAAGTATGACCTTGAACGGAAGCCCATGAAGACGCGACGCCAGTCCAGTCATAACGCCGGAGACGGCATTGCTCTGCCACCGTCGGCTTCGGGGTTTACCCTGATTGAGTTGCTGGTTGTGATCGCGATCATCGCCATCCTTGCCGCCCTGTTGTTGCCTGCACTTTCCCGGGCCAAGTCCGAGGCAAAGCAGATCAAATGCAAAAGCAACATGCGCCAGATTCAACTGGCCTGGTACCAGTACGCCGATGACCATGACGGAAGAGGTCATCCAAGGCGCAACTGGATGCGCTGGATTCGTGACAGGGGTGATTTCTCGGATCCGACCCCGATTAGGAGTCAAATGATTCCCCCATCTCATCCCGAAGCCTACTGGGGGGTAGCCTACGTGCCCTATACGGGCTGGAGTCCAAAGGTATTCCTGTGTCCCTCCGCCAAGGCGGTTGATGACCAATATAAGAGGCCGCCACATCAGGATGGACTTTTTAAAGATGGATTCAAATATATTACCTACGGATTCAATGGATTTTGTAAGACGCCCAACCCACGCTCTTTTGGGCTGCAGCTCGTCGTCTGGGAAGGCGTTGTTAATCAGAATCCATGGCCCAGCAGGGCACGCCCTATTGCGAGCTATCCGCGTCCTTCTGAAACCCTGGTCTTTCAGGATGCCTGGGAGTCAATGCTGGATGGGGTGGACGACACCCCTCTCTTTCTAGGCCAATGGGCTACCTGGAAAGAACGCCTCGACGAATACTACCGGCACGGTGATACCGGAAATATCATGTGGGCGGATGGACATGCATCCCAAGCCAGAAGAGGCAAGGTATATTGGAAGGAGGAATGGTACATAGGAAGGCCTCCCCGGTAACAAGGCGGTATTCGCTTTGAAGCGAACTCACCCAGAGTAGAGTTAGGAATTGCCATATGGCACAACAAAAAAAGCACACTCGGTTTTTGCGACGGCCATGCCGAAACCCATGGCTGGCTCGATTCCAGCACACTGAAGATGGCCACACAAAACATGGGCTGGGACAATACGGCATGTCAGCTCGACCCAAAAAATAGGGATGTGGAATACATGAAACGGGGCTACATCCATGACTACTCAAAAACAAGACTCCAGCCCTGAAATGGCGCTTGAGACAGGATGCCTTAGGATGCCATCAATCTTTTCAATTGAAATCCCAATTTCTAGGATTTAATTTGCCTCCCTTAGAAAATGATGCGCATTGAGCTGAATAAGCGTGAATCTGTCCGCCATTTAAAACGGAAACCATTCAGCTTGATCCTGTCGCTGCTGTTCGTTGCCGGAATTCTCTCACTTCCGCTCAACAGCCTTGCGACAACGAACGTAACAAAGGAGCATCCGGTTAATTTCAACCAGACCATTAGTCCCATCCTCTCCAAGCATTGCCTCGAGTGCCACGGTCCAGATGCCAACCAGCGCAAGGCGGGTTTGCGCCTGGATCTTTATGATACAGCAATCTCGCCCCGCAAATCCAAACCTGCAGCGATTCTTCCAGGGAACAGCACTGAAAGCCTCCTGATCCAGCGGATCACATCCAAAAATCCTGATGATCGTATGCCTCCACCGGGGAATGGGACCAAGTTGAGTAAAGTTGATATCGAAACACTCAAAACCTGGATCGATGAGGGCGCATCCTATCAACGACACTGGGCGTTTGAACCTGTGGCCGATCAACAACTGCCAAAAGTGAGGGATAACGCCTGGCCAAGTGAGTCGATGGACCACTTTATTCTGGCCAAACTCGAGCAGGTCGAACTGACTCCGGCAAGGCGAGCTAGTCGACGGACCTTGATTAGACGGGCATATCTCGACCTGATCGGCCTGCCTCCAACGCCAAAAGAAGTCAGGGCGTTTCTTGAGGACACATCCCCCCAGGCATGGCAGCGGGTTGTGGAAAAACTACTCTCTCTTCCTGCATACGGGGAACGGTGGGGACGGCATTGGCTTGATGTGGCGCGCTACGCCGACTCGAACGGGAGCGATGAAAACCATGCCTACCCAAACGCGCACCATTATCGCAACTATGTCATTGGCGCACTCAATCGTGACCTGCCCTACGACGAGTTTCTATGCGAGCAAATTGCGGGTGATCTCCTCAACCACAAGGAAGGTTCCGATTCCAGAAGCGCGGCCCTAACCGCCACCGGCTTCCTTTCCATCGGGACCAAGATTCTTGCTGAACAGGATCCCGTGAAAAAAAGGGCGGATAGCATCGACGAACAGATTGATACATTCAGCAAGGCCATCCTTGGGCTCACAATAAGCTGTGCACGCTGCCACGATCACAAGTTCGATCCCATTCCGAGCAAGGACTACTACTCTCTGGCTGGAATCCTGCATAGCACCAGTGTGAATGATCAACCGATAGAAACCTCAGAGTTCCTTGCCGAAAAAATAGTTTTCAAAAAGGTGTCCGAGACGCTCAAGGGCCGCCTTAAGGCCGCAGAGAAAAAACTTGAAGGTGTCCTTGATTCAGAAAACCGAATCCAGTTGCAGGCGGAAAAATTTGATCGCGGTAATGTCATTGTAGACAACGAAAGTTACGGGAAAGACATCGGGATCATATCCGACCCCGGATCACAGAAAAATTTTGCGGAATACGATCTGACTTTTAAAGCGCCGGGGTTGCTCCAATTGAAACTTCGTTACGCCGCAGCATCTTCTCGACCAGGACGCATTCTGATGAACGGCAAGGTGATAAGGGAGAATGCGATCGCAAACACGACCGGCGGATGGCTGCCGGAGCATCAACAGTGGCATTCGGAAGGCCTGCTCAAAATCACAGCCAAGCAGTTTACGCTACGAATTGAATCCGAACCCATGATGTCCCATATAGACCAGATAAGCCTGACACCGCTTAAGGGGGATTCAAATGCATTGGAAATAGTGAATGCTGAAATCGGGAAATTGAACAAGCAACTGGCCGAGAAACAAAAGGCCGCGCCAAAGCCAAGAATGGTCATGGCGGTAAAGGATGGAAAAATTCAGGATATCAAGCTCCATGTTCGTGGCAGTCATCGCGACCTTGGAAACATGATTCCAAGAGGTGCTCCCATTGGCTTTGGTTTCCAGGGTATCCCGGATATTCCCAAGGACCAAAGCGGCCGATTACAACTAGCCAAATGGTTGGCCCGTCCCGATCACCCTCTAACAGCGCGGGTGATGGTAAACCGAGTCTGGCGGTGGCATTTTGGACGGGGAATTGTTTCCACTCCAAACAATTTCGGTACAAAGGGGCAACGACCCACACACCCTAAGCTACTGGATCACTTGGCATTGAAATTCATACGATCAGGCTGGTCACTTAAGTCGCTGCACCGCGAAATCCTCAACTCCAGTACCTACCAGATGGCATCAAACGTGGAGAATCCAGCCGCAATGGAAAGGGATCCGGCCAATGTGTTATTCTGGAAAAGAGAGATGCGCCGGATGGAAGCCGAGGTTTTTCGGGATACCTTGCTTCACCTCTCAGGTCGACTTCGATGGGCATTGGATGGCGGGCCGATGGGGGTTAAATCCCAGGATCCATCTCCAAAGGACTTGGCCAATAACCAGAGTTTCTATGAGAATAGCGATCGTCGGAGCGTCTATCTTCCAGTGGTTCGATCCAATGTTTATGATCTTTTGACCCTGCTTGATTTTCCAAATGCGGCGACACCAGTCGGCAGCAGGGTCACCACAACGGTGCCAACCCAGGCGCTTCTGATGATGAACGGAGATTATCTTATGAATGAATCCCGGAGCATCGCAAAAAATTGGTTAAACGCGACTGACAAAGGCTTGAAACCCTCACTGAACCTGCTCTACGAAGCCTTACTGACGCGCTCCCCCACTGCTGATGAATTAGAGTGGGCTAAA
>JASLKI010000014.1 GCA_030747575.1 Verrucomicrobiota bacterium
GGTTACAACCAATTCTTCGCCTCTCTGGACGCCAATTACACCGAGTCAGACCTCGACATTGGCGACTCCACCATCGAGGCATTCATCATCTCACCGCGCATTGGCATAACCGGAAACCTCGGCGGACTTGAAGGCTCGCTCTACGTTGGCGCCATGTATCAGGACATCGATGAGAATCAAAATGGCACCGTCAACTTCCCGGTCGCGGGACAGTCCCTGCCGGTCGGATACAACGTCATTTCGGAAGCCGAGGATAAGTGGAATTACCTCGTCGGCGCAAATCTCAAGGCTAGCGAAAGCTGGAACTACGGCATCGAGGTCGGCTTCTCCGAGCGTACACACGTAATGGCAACGCTCAACTACCGCTTCTAAGCCAAGCGCGAATCAAACTCTCGGGGACGGGCCAAGCGCCCGTCCTTTTTTTGTCCCGCTTGGCCAAGCGATGGCCCTTGCCTCCGCCGCCGCTTGGCTTCATAAACCGCCCGTACCATGAAAGCAGTTGTAACACTCTCCCTCTCCTTTTTCGGCTTGGCCGCGCTTGGCCAAGCCGCCGACCTACCCAAGTTTCGCCATGTCACCATCGACGACCAGGTGAAAATCGGCTACGGCATCGCCATCGCCGACATGAACGGCGACAAAAAACCGGACATCATCCTGTGCGACGCCCACAACATCGCTTGGTACAAGAACCCGTCGTGGAAGAAGCACATCATCGTCGAGAACCTCACCACCCCGCGAGACCACGTCTGCATCGCCGTGCGCGACATCGACGGCGACGGCAAGGCCGAGATCGCCGCCGGTGCTCAATGGAACCCCGGGGAAACCAGCGACACCGCCAAATCCGGCGCCGTATTTTACCTTATCCCACCGGCTGACCGGACGCAGAAATGGACTCCGGTTCAACTCGAGCACGAGCCAACCACGCACCGCATGCGCTGGTTTGCCACACCCACCGGAAAGTTCGACCTCGTCGTGCTCCCGCTGCACGGCCGCGGCAACAAGGGCGGCAAAGGCGACGGCGTCCGCACCCTCGCCTACCACATGCCTAGCGATCCAAAAGGAAGCTGGGGCACCACCTTGTTGGACGGCAACATGCACATGAGCCACAACTTCGACGTTGCCGAGTGGGATGGTGACCAGGCCAACGAGATGCTGCTCGGAGGCCTCGAGGGTGTGTTCCTGTTGAACTCCGCCAAGGATGGCACCTGGAGTCGCCGCCAGATTTCCAACAACCCAACCGGCGAAGTCCGCCAGGGAGCCGGTGCAGAAGGCGTAAAATTCGTCACCGCCATCGAGCCGATGCACGGCAACCAGCTTTCCATTTACACTACTGCCAAGGGCAAAAAACTTTGGGACCGAAACGTCATCGACGACTCACTCGACCAGGGCCACGCCCTGGCCACAGGCGACTTCATGGGTTCTGGCAGCGACCAAATTGTAGTGGGTTGGCGCGGCACTCGCCGCACAGGAAAAGTAGGTGTGAAATTTTACTACCCCACCAACGAGCAGCGGTCAGAATGGAAAAGCATGCTCGTCGATGACAACGAGATGGCCACCGAGGACATCCGAATCGCCGATCTCAACGCCGACGGCAAAATCGACATCGTCGCCGCCGGCCGCGCATCGCACAACTTGAAGATTTATTTCAACGAGTAACCGCTTAGCCAAGCGCGTTCACTAACTGCTCAATATTCTCTGCCGTATGATTGGCAGTCAGGGTGA